>JAWVEC010000139.1:0-15369 GCA_033856975.1 Gaiellales bacterium | reverse complement strand
ACGTACCGCAATCAGGTTACGGCCCGCGCCAAACGGGTGATCGCAGATGGCCGGTGAGCCGCCGATTATGTGAAGGCGAACGTCGATGGGGGTGGGGTGGCATGATCGAGCGGGCATGGTCCGAGGCGCGACGACTGGAGTCGTGGCCGCCGCCATCGCTCTCGAAGGCGATCGCAAGCGCCGGCTCGGCCACCTCGTCGCCCAGCTTCGTCGCCCGCCAGCCGATCTATGATCGGCGGCTCGAGGTCTACGCCTACGAGCTCCTGTTCCGCGACGGCGACGTCGACCACGCAGAGATCGCCGACGAGGAATCGGCCACGGCCAGCACGGTCGTCACCACGTTCTCGGACATCGGCCTGGACGCGCTGGTGGGCGGACGCAGCGCCTTCGTCAACACCACCCGCGACTTCATCATGCACGACTTCGTGACGCTGCTGCCGGCCGGCCGGGTCGTGCTCGAGCTGCACCGCGGCGAGGCGCTCGACCCCGCGGTGCTGGACAAGCTGCGCCACCTGGCCGAGCTGGGCTACCTGATCGCGCTCGACGACTTTGTGATCCGCGACGACAGCTTGCCGCTGCTCGAGGTCGCCCACTTCGTCAAGTTCGACGTGCAGGCCTTCACCCGCGACCAGCTGGCCGAGCAGGTGCGGGCGCTGCACGAGCACAAGGTGCGGCTGATCGCCTCCAAGATCGAAGACCACCGCACGTTCGACTTCTGCAAGGAGATCGGCTTCGAGTACTTCCAGGGCTACTTCTTCTGCCAGCCAAAGACGGTCACCGGCCGCGGCATCCCGTCCAACCGCCTGACCCAGATGCGACTGATGGCGGTGCTGCAGAATCCTCACTGCCCGCTGGAGGATCTCGAGCGGGCGATCACCAGCGACCTCGGCGTCAGCTTCCGGCTGCTGCGCTGGATCAACTCCGCCTACTTCTCGCTGCCGCGCAAGGTCAACTCGGTGCACGAGGCGCTGATGCTGCTGGGCGTTCGCAACGTCCGCAGCTGGGCGCTCTTGATGACGCTGGCCACGATCGACGACCAGCCCAGCGAGCTCGTTCGCACCGCCATGATCCGGGCCAAGATGTGCGAGCTGATCGCGAAGGCGATCGACCGCCCCGATGCCGACGCCCACTTTACGGTGGGGCTGTTCTCGGTCGTGGACGCCTTCATGAACATGCGCATGGAGGACGTGCTCAGCGAGCTGCCGCTGTCGAGCGAGGTGGCCGCGGCGCTACGCGACCAGAGCGGCCCGCTGGGCGAGGTGCTTTCGTGGGTGCTGACCTACGAGCGGGGCCGGTTCGAGTGCCTGCAGCCGGCCCCCGAGGCGGACGGGATGCTGCGCGACGCCTACCTGGTGGCGCTGCGGTTCGCCGAAGAGGCGGACGCGAACACGATCTAGCTCAACCGGTGCCGTGCCACGCCAGGTGCCAGACGGCGCCGAAGGTGACGGCCAGCATCAGGGCGTTCTGCCAGTAAGCGCTCATCCATCGAGCCTACGAGCCAAACCGGCGGCTGGCAATCCGGCCGGGCAGCGTTACTCGGAGTCGCCGGCGTCCTCGTCGTCCTGGAACAGATCGCGGGCGCCCATCCGCCCCACGCTCTCGACCTTGGCCAGCTCGTGGACGTTGCTGTAGTAGAGCCGCTGCGACAGGCCCGCGGCCGTGAACGGCTCGTCCATCCGCAGCACCACGCTGTCTCCGTGCACCCGCACCACCGTCCCGTAGGCGCCGTCGCGGCGCCGCGCGTGGTCGCCAACCTCGAACACCGGCAACGGCTCGCGCGTGATCGGGCGGCGCGTCTTGATCGCAGGTGCGTCGTACATGGCCATCAGCCCGCGAAGTGTACCGGCGCCGCGGACGGGCGAGGCCGCAGCAGATCCACCATCCAGGGGTCGCGGCGAGCGCCGCCCCGGCCGATGCATCCGTGAAGATGGGGATCCGACTCACCACGAGCGTCGTCGCGCTGGTCGCGCTGGCGGGACTCTCGGCCGCCGCCGCCGAGGCGCCGCTGGCCGCGCCGCTCGGCGCCGCCTCGCACTGCCCGCTGTTTCCGGCCGACAACGTCTGGAACGAGGACGTCTCGGCGCTGCCCGTGGCCGCCAACTCGGCCGCCATGATCCAGACGATCGGCGCCACCACCGGCCTGCACCCCGACTTTGGCAGCTATGCCGGCTACGGCATCCCGTTCAACACGGTGGCCGGCACCCAGCCCAAGCTGCGGGTGCGTTTCGGCTACGCGTCGCAGTCCGATCCCGGCCCCTACCCGATCCCGGCCAGGCCCAAGATCGAGGCCTCGAGCGACCATCACCTGCTGATCGTCGACCGCGACCACTGCAGGCTGTACGAGCTGTGGAACGCGCGCCACACGTCGACCGGCTGGAGCGCCGGCTCTGGCGCGATCTGGAGCCTGGGCTCGAACGCCCTGCGCCCGGACGGCTGGACGAGCGCCGACGCTGCCGGGCTGCCGGTGCTGCCCGGACTGGTGCGCTACCCCGAGGTGGCGGCCGGACTGATCGACCACGCGCTTCGCTTCACCGCGCCAAGGACGCTCCAGGGACACATCTACCCGGCCCGGCACGACGCCGGATCGGGAACATCCCCGTTGCTGCCGCCGATGGGCCTGCGGGTGCGGCTGAAGGCCTCGTTCGACCTCTCGCGGCTCTCGCCCCAGGCGCGCGTGATCGCGATTGCGCTGCAGCACTACGGCATGATCCTGGCCGACAACGGATCGCCCTGGTACGTCAGCGGCGCCTCCCATCCCAGCTTCAACGACGACGATCTGCGCACGCTCAACCGCATCACCGGTGCCGACCTCGAGGTGGTCGACACCAGCACGCTGCGAAACGGGCCCTGACCGTCGGGTGAGCCGCGTATCCCCCGGTCGCGGGCGTGGATCGCCGTCGCCGCGGCCGATACCAGTCGTGGGTCTGGTCATCTCGAGCACACGGGGGTCCTCTTGGCGTACAGCTATCCGACGCTACCGTCGAATCCGACCCGCGCACACATCGCGCGGGTGCTGTGGCGGGCGGGCTTTGCCGGCAGCGGTGCGCAGATCACGCGCTACACCAAGCTCGGCCTGCCCGCCACCCTCAGCGAGCTGCTGAACCCATTCACGAGCAGCGTGCTGGTAGGCACCGCGGCCACCGACTCCGGCGCCCCGCTCGACCCGATCAACCTCTGGGGCCATGACTGCCTGTGGTGGCTCGACCGCATGGTGCGGAGCCGAAACCAGCTGCAGGAGCGGATGACGCTCAACCTGCACGACCTGTTCGCAACCTCGAATGCCGGCGTCGGCAACACGCGCCACATGCTGCGCCAGAACCGGCTGCTGCGAACCCAGGCGCTGGGCAACTTCGCCGACCTGCTCGAGCAGATCACGATCGACCCGGCCATGCTGCTGTGGCTGAACGGAGCCGATTCGAACAAGTGGGAGCCAAACGAGAACTACGCCCGCGAGGTGATGGAGCTGTTCTGCCTCGGCAACGATCCCGCGCTGGAGACGCTCACGCACGGCCTGTGGACGAGCGCCGCCTGCTACACGCAGGCCGACATCCACGATGCCGCCCGCGCCCTCACCGGCTGGCGCTACGACTGGAACAAATCCGCCACCGGCACGCTCGCCCAGCGCGCGAATCCCACCTTCTACGACCCCGCCTACCACGACACCGGGTCAAAGACGATCTTCGGGCACGTCGGCAACTGGGACTGGCAGGACGTCTGCAGGCTGGTGGTGAACCATCCCAACCACGCGCCCTACCTGGCCTACACGCTGTGGAGCTACTTCATCACCACGCCGCCGCCGGCGCAGGCGATGCAGCAGATGGTGAACAACTACCGGCTGTCGGGTCACGAGCTGGCCACGATCGTGCGCGTGATCCTGCGCCACCCCGCGTTCTACGCGAACCTCGACGCGCCCGACATGGTCAAGCCTCCAATCGTGTTCGTCGCCTCCGGCCTGCGGATGACACGCCGCTTCATCACCAGCAACGACTGGAGCTGGCTGCTGGAGGGGATGGGACAGGTGCCGTTCTACCCGCCCAACGTGTCCGGCTGGAAGCAGGGACCGGCGTTCCTGAACACGAACACCGCCCGCGCCTACTGGCAGACCTGCAACTACCTGCTCTACCACACGGTCAACGACCCCGGCACGCAGACGCCGCTGCAGGCCGTGGCCGGCGCGCGCACCGCCCTGGCGCATCCGTGGGTGTCGGCGGACACGCACGCCAAGCTGCTGACCTACGCCGAGGACTTCGTGACGCGCAACGGCCCGGTGCTCGACCAGCATGGCCGGATCGAACGGCAAAAGGTGCTGCGCGGCCTGATCACCGCCGGCCCTGACGGACTTCTTCACTAGCCGACCCCGGGAGACCCTGACTATGAATCAGTGCGGATGCAACGACTGGCAGATGACACACCGGCGCGCGATGCTGCGCCGCCAGGGCCAGGTGGTGCCGATCCCGCGGGCCGTGCTCGAGGGCGCGACGGCGGGAGTCTGCCGGCGCGACTTCCTCCGCAACGGCGCGGTCGCGTTCCTGACGGTGTACGGCGCCTCGATGATGTCGTGGGGCCGGATCTGGGACGCGGCAGCCGCGCAGGCCGCGACCCCATCCAGCGATCCGATCATCGTCTCGATCTTCCTGGACGGCGGCAACGACGGCCTCAACACGCTCGTCCCCGTCACCGGCGCTGACTACGCGGCCTACGTCACCAAGCGTCCCAACATCAACCTCCAGCCGGCTGCCTGCCTGCCGCTGGGTGGCGTCGCGGCCACGCCGGACTGGCGCTGGAACCCGGCCGCGACCGGCTTTCAGCAGCTGTACGACGCCGGCAAGATGGCGATCATCCCGGCCGTCGACTACATGCCGCCCGACATGTCGCACTTCCACTCGCGCGCCTACTGGCAGGCGGGCGAGCTCGATCCCGATCCCAGCACCGGCTGGCTGGGCCGCTGGATCGATCAGAACGGCGCTCCCGACAATCCGCTGCAGGCGATCTCGGCCGGCTGGTCGCTGGACGGCTCGCTGAAGACGGCCAGCAATCCGGTGGCCGTGCTGTCGAGCGTCGATGATGCCCGCTTCTGGCTGGACAGCGTGTGGACGGATGAGCAGCTGATGGTCGACTCGCTGGCCGGCCTGGCGCAGCGCTCGGCCGTCAACCCGGCGATGGAGGCGGCCGACGGCGCCGTTGGCGGCGCGGTCAACATCGCCAACCGGCTGAGCGCGCTGACACAGCCGACGCTGCCGCCGGCCGGCGCCGGCTATGGCAGCACCGACTTCGATCGCCGGATGGCCAACCTGGCCTGGCTGCTCGACTCGAACCTGGGGATGCGCACGGCCTGCGTCTCGTACGACGGCGGCTGGGACTTCCACGACTCGCAGGTCACCCGCCAGGCCCAGAACCTGTCCGGGCTCTCGACCTCGCTGGCGGCCTTCCAGGCCGATCTCGAGGCGCGCGGCCTGGCCGACCGCGTGATCACGCTGGTGTGGAGCGAGTTCGGCCGCCGGGTGGAGGACAACAACTCGGGCGGCGGCGGCACCGACCATGGCGCGGGCGGGCTGGCGATGGTGATCGGCACCCACGCCAAGCCCGGCATCGCCAGCGCCTTCCCCGGCATCACCGACAACGACCTCGATCAGTGGGGCAACCTGAAGGTGCCGACCGACTATCGCCAGATCTACACCAACCTGCTGGGCAGCTGGATGGGCACCGATCCCGCCGACGTGATCCCGCAGGCCGCGAGCTACACGCCGCTCGACCTGGTGGCGTAAGCGCGGCGTAACACGACCGCAGTGCGATACTGCCGGTGTGCGAATCGGCTGGTTCATGCGTGCGGTGGCGTTTGCCGGGCTGGCATCGGCGTCCGCCTCGCTGGCGCACGGCGACACCCGCGATCCGCGCTGGATCGCCGTCTCGCTGCTGGGCGCGGCCGCCGCCACGGTGGTGCTGCTGGCAGCCGGTTCGCTTGCCGGCCGCCGCCTGGCCGGACACGCCGCGCTGCCGCTGGGGGTGCTGATCTGCGCCATGCTGATCGCCCAGGCCGCCGCACACGTGGCGCTGCTCGTGGCCGGCGCGCCCGCCCACTCCGGCGCCGGCGGCACGCTCGCGCTGCATGTCGTGCTGGCGCTGCTGGCGGCGCTGGTGGTGCGCGGCATCGACGCGCGGATCGAGGCCGCGCAGCATCGCCGCGGCCCGGCACCGACCGCGGCTGCGGCGCCGCTTCGCCAGCGCCTGTTTGCGATCGAGCCACTGACGGCGTTCGCCGCCCGCT
This sequence comes from Gaiellales bacterium, assembly GCA_033856975.1. Lineage (GTDB taxonomy): Bacteria > Actinomycetota > Thermoleophilia > Gaiellales > JAICJC01 > JAICYJ01. The sequence continues at coordinate 9,104 of JAWVEC010000139.1, read as the reverse complement.
GCGCGCGCGGACGCGCACCTCCGAAACCGGCCTGACCCGGCACTCGTAGAAGCAATCCAGTCGACTCGGGCGCGTGGCGCCGCGAGGCATGGGTTGCCAGCTCAGGAGGTTTCACGAATGCTCGTGCGCGGTCTGCCGATTGCACTCGCCGCGCTGCTCGCCCTGCCGGCGACGGCGCAGGCACACGTTCAGCTCACCCCCGACACCGTTGCGCCGGGTGGTGCTGCGCTGTTCACGATCAAGTCGCCCAACGAGTCGCCCAGCCAGCTGCTGACCGGCCTGCGCCTGACGATCCCGGCCGCGCTGGTGGTGGAGGGCGCGGCCGACGCGCCGGGCTTCACCACCCAGGTCGTGCGCGATCAGACGAAGCGCGTCGCGACGCTGTCCTGGCAGGGCGGCAGCGTGCCGCCGGGGGGACTGGCGCTGTTTCAGTTCTCGGCGTCGGTGCCCGGCACCGTGGGCGTGATCCACCTTACCGCGACCCAGACGTTCGCGGACGGCTCGACCAAGGTGTGGACGTCACCGCTGATCGACGTCGCGGCGACATCGAGTGCGGGGAGTGACACCACCGCCCGGTTGCTGGCGGGCCTGGCGCTGGCGCTGGCCGCCTCGGCCATCGCGATCTGTCTGATCGGGATGCGGAGGCGGCGCTGAGACGCTGGGCCGCCCTCGTTCTGTTGCTGGCAGCGCCCGCGCTGTCGCCGGCCGACGCGTGGGCGCACGCGACGCTGCTCGGCACCGTGCCCGCGGCCGGCACACGGGTGGCGACCGCGCCCGGGCAGCTGACGCTGACGTTCGACCAGCAGGTGCGGCCGGTCGCGGGCGGCACCCGCGTGACCGACGCGACCGGCGCGGTGGTGTCGGCCGCGCCCGCCCACACCTCCAGCGGCAACGTGGACGCGCTGGTGATTCCGCTTCGGCCCGACCTGCCGGTGGGCGACTACACGGTGCACTGGCAGATCGTCTCCACGGACGGGCACCTGATCTCGGGCGTATACGCGATCGGCATCGGATCGGGCCGCCCGCCACCACAGGCAAGCTCGCAGGACTCGCCGCTCGATTGGTGGTACCTGAGCGCGCGGTTCGTGTACTTCGCCGGCCTGCTGCTGCTGGTGGGGGGCGTGGTCTACCGGGTGGCGGTGTTCGGGCCGGCGATGTCACAGACGGCCGGCGACGCGCGGCGGCTGGTCGCGCTGCGCGAGCGGCACCGATCGAACCAGCTGCTGGCGCTGTCCGCGGTGCTGGTGCTGTCGGGCGGATGGGTGGCGCTGACGCTGCAGGGGGCGGAGGTGGCGGGCGTCAGCTTCTGGGCGGCGTTCGACCATCGCGGGCCGGTGGCGTCGGCGCTCGAGGCGACCCGGTTCGGGCGTGTGTTCGGGCGCGGTATCGACGTCACCGCGGCGTTCACGATCCTGGTTGCGCTGGCGTACGCCGCCGTGCCCCACGGCCGCCGGCTGACGCTGGCGCTGGCGGTTCCGGCGGCCGCGGCGGGCGTCTGGGCGCTGGCGGTGCCCGGCATCTCGGGGCACGCCGGCGATCCAGGACGCGGCCTGCTGGTGATCGCGCTGGATGCCGCCCACGTGGCGGCCGCGGCGCTCTGGGTGGGAGGCCTGGCGCAGCTGGTGTGGGTGACGCCGCACGCCACCCGCGGCCTGCCCGAGGGCGAGCGTGACCGGATCCGGACGCTGGCCGCGCGCCGCTTCTCGCGGCTGGCGCTGCCGGCCGTGCTGGTGCTCTCGCTGACCGGTGGGCTGCGCGCGCTGTGGGAGCTGAGCGCGGTCAGCCAGGTGTGGACGACGTCCTACGGCCGCACGCTGGTGGCAAAGACGCTGCTGCTGGTGGTGCTGATCGGGTTCGGATACCGAAACCGCGGCATGCTCGACCGGTTCGGTTCGCTGCGCCGCTCAGCGATCGCCGAGCTGGTGGTGCTGACGGCGGTGGTGGCGGCGGTGGCGCTGCTGACGAACCTGCCGCCCGGCAGCGTGCCGTCCACGGCATCGGCCGCACCGTCGGCACCCGCCGGCGGCACGGCGTCGTTCGCACTCGGCGGCGGCTCGCAGCTGAGCGTGTGGCCCGGCCACGCCGGCGCGAACGCGTTCCTGCTCAGGCTGCCGGCCGGCGAGAAGTCGGCGTCGCTGCTGGTGGTCGACGAGCGCGGCTCGCAGACCAGCGTCGACCTGCGCCGGGTCGCCGCCGGGCTGTGGGCGGGGACGACGCCCCGGCTCTCGCCGGGCCAGCTGACGGCGCAGGTCGCGGCCGGCACGCGGACGTGGGCGGCCACGGTTCCGATCGGTGCCCGACAGGCCACGCCCGGCATCCCCGTCGCGCCGGCGGCGACCGGGCCGGTGGCGGCGGGCGAGGCCGGCGATCTGGCGATCGGGGCCCAGCGCGTCGGCGGGCAGACGCGCTTCACCGTGCTGAACGCCAACGGCTCGTCGCCGAGGGCGGCCGTAGTGGTGGTGAACGGTCGCGTCGCCCGGCCGTGCCCTGATACCGGCAGCGTTTGTTACCAGGTCGCCGACAGCAGCACGCGGCCGCTGTCGATCACGGTGCTGCGGGCGGGAGTGGCACCGGTGACGGCGACGCTCGACCTGCCTGCGGCCGGGGCGGCCCCCGCGGCCGGGCTGGTCGCCGAGTCGGCCCGCGCGCTGCGCGCCCTCGAGTCGGTCAGGATCGAGAACGACCTGGCCTCGGACCCGACCCACTCCGTGCACACGACGTTCGTGGCGCAGTCGCCCGACCGGCTCTCGATCGACGTCACGGGAGGCACGCGGTCGCGCATTATCGGTCGCCACCGCTGGGACTACAACGCCGGCTCGTGGGTCGAGCAGCCGATCGGCAGGCTGGCAGTGCCCGACCCGTTCTGGGCGCCCGGCGCGATGGCCGCCTACGTCTCGGACAGATCGGCCACCACGATCGAGGTGACGGAGGTGCTCGCGCAGGGCCCGACCTTCTTCCGGCTCGCGATCGATCGCCGGACGCATCTGGTGGTGGAGCTGCACATGGTCACCGCCGCCCATTTCATGCAGGAGCGGTACCTGGACGTGAACCGGGCCGGGCCGGTGCTGCCACCGCCTGGGGCGGGCTCGCCGTGACCTCGGCCGGCGGCGGCCGCACCCACCGCCGCTGAGAGCGCCAGCGCGAAATCGTGCGCTCGCTGGGCGGCTCGGCGTTGCGGTACTCGGCAGCCAGCACGCGATTGGTCACACGCGCCAACGGCACGCCGGCAGCGAACAGCCGCTCGCACTGCACCCGCAGCCGCGGCCACGCGTACGACCCCGGCCTCGGCCGCGGCGACCGCACCCGCAACGAGGCGAGATGGGCATCCAGGGCGCGGTGCCGAGAGGCTGTCATGCAGCCGTTCGCCTGCCAGATCCCCGACAGCGTCACCACCAGGTCGCGCCCCGCCCGCTGAGTCAGAAACTCGACAGAGGCGTGCCCGCCGCACAGCCACACCTCGACCCCGTAACCGAACGTCACCCGCTGAGTCCTCCCCCGCGTCCTGTCGACACAGATCGCGCACGGATTCTGCTTGGTCGGCACCTTGCGGGCCTTGTAGAGAGAGGGCAGGTACATCGCGGTGAGTCTGGCAGGTAGAGGGTTGTGGGTGGGTGACGGAGTGCTGCAGGTGGGTCACGGGGTGCAAACGGCATCCACTGACAATGCCAAGTGGCATGGCCGGCGAACACAGCTCCCGCCCGAGTGGCATCCGCTGACACCGCCAAGTGGCACCCCCTGTACCAGCCAATGGCCGCCGGGCTAGTAGGAGGCGCGTCCATTGGCGAGGTTCACGTTGGACTCCTGACCGTCGGCGACGAGCGCGACGTTGATCTATCGCCGCACCGACCTCGGCGAAAGCCGACGCGTGGGCGGGCGAACTCTGGCCCGGAAGCGCAGCCGCAAACGTTTTGGTCCCGTAAACGAAGCGGACTGGGAGCGTGCCACCCGAGTCGGGATGAATCGGTGGCACCCTGTCTCGCGGCGAACACCCGTATCCTTGATCAGTGACCGTCCTCGCTATCTTCGAGCCAACCCTTGAGCAGGCGGTGATCGCGATCATCGCGACCTCCGCCGCGTTGGTGGTCGCCGGGCTGCGGCTGCTTCGCGGCGAGGCGGCGACGCCGGGCGGCGCCCTCAGCCGGGCAGGCTGGGCGATCGCGATCGGCCTGCTGAGCGGGATCGTCGTGATGGTGACGGGAGTGCTGCTGTCCGCGGCACTCTCCAGCCTGACGGCGCCGGCATGCACGACCAGCTCCGAGGGAACCCTCTGCCCCGACCCCGGCGATCAGGCGCGCAGCGCGTTCGCGGGCGCCGTCGCGTTCACGATGCTGGTCGCGCCAATCGCAACCGGGATCGTGATGTGGCGCCGGGAGCGGGCACTGCGCCACGGGCTGGGAGCGATGCTGGTGGTGGGCGCCGCCCCATGGGCACTGCTGGGCGCGATCGCGCTGTTTGTGATCAGCGACGTCTAGAGACGCGCACTCCGGACTCGGCTACGCCGCGCCCTGACCGGCATCCTCGACCACGACCGGGGCGGAGGTGAACGGCAGCCGGGCGCCCATCGCCGCCGACAGGGTGACCACGACCCCGATCCCGATCAGCACGTCGCCGACCGAGAACACGTTGCCGTACGGCATCCAGCTCGGCGCCGCCCAGCGGTCGACGAACCAGGCCAGGTTGGGCGACGTGGTGGCGACGCTGTTGTTGTAGACGCCGGTGTAGAACAGCCCGGCATCCCGCAGCGCGCTCGGCAGGGCGGGCATGTGGCCGCCGTTTGAGAGGATCGCAGCCAGGTTGAGCAGCATGCCGCCACCGGCGATCGCGAGCCCGCGCAGCCGCACGTTGAGCAGAAACACCGTCACCAGGCAGCCGTACGAGCCGATCGAGAGCGCCGTTGCAATGCTCTCGCCCGCTTGCCACGGCATCACCAGGCTCGGGAACGCGAGCAGCTGCATCGCGATCGCGAGATAGAACAGCCACGGCGCGCGCAGCCGTACGTCGGCCAGCCGGCCCAGCCGTCCGCCGAACACGTAGCCGGCCAGCACTCCCAGCACGACGACCGGCAGCAGGAACATCAGGCGCTCACCGCCGACTGGTCAGGAATCTCCTCGCCCAGCGACTCCAGATGCTTCTCGAGCGCGGCCACCACGCGGGCGTCGAACTGTGTCCAGCAGCGGCGCCGCAGCTCGGCCACCGCGTCGGACACCGTGCCGGCCGCCCGGTAGACGCGGTCGGACGTCATGGCGTCGAATGCGTCGGCCACCAGGATCACGCGCGAGCCCAGCGGGATGTCCTCGCCGGCGAGGCCGAGCGGGTAGCCCGAGCCGTCCCACCACTCGTGGTGGTGCCGGATCCAGCGATCGACCGGCGAGACGCCGAGGCCCTCGAGCAGTCGGTAGCCCAGCTCGGCGTGCTCGCGCATGATGCGCAGCTCGTCGGGATCGAGCTTGCCCGGCTTCTGGAGGATGCGGTCGGGAATCGCGATCTTGCCCAGGTCGTGCAGCAGCCCGGCCAGCCGCACCTGCTCCACCGTCTCCTCGTCCAGGCCCATCGCTCGGGCGATGCCCTCGACCAGCCGCGAGACCGACTGGCTGTGCGCCCCGGCGTAGGTGTCCTTGGCGTCCACCACCCGGATCAGGCCTTCCGCTGCGCGCAGCCGGGCGTGCCGCTCAGCCGTCTCGGCCAGCTCCTCCGGCGTGTAGATCCGCACCACCGTGGGGCTGTAGACGCAGGAGCGGTTCTTGCCGTGATCCTTCGCCCAGTACAGGGCACCGTCCGCCACCCGCAGCAGCTCGTCGCGATCGGACGCGGTGTCCGGGTAGGAGGCGATGCCGGCGCTGACCGTGACCGGCTCGCCGTGCGGGAACGGCGTCTGCCAGAGGCGGGCGTGCAGGCGCTCCATCGCGGCGTAGGCGGCCTGATCGCTCTCCTCGGGCAGCAGCAGCGCGAACTCCTCGCCGCCGATCCGATAGGCCTGGGCATCGCCGTACTCGTCGCGCATCAGGGTGGCCAGGATGGTCAGCACCTGGTCGCCGACCGGATGGCCGAAGCGATCGTTGATGCTCTTGAAGTTGTCGATGTCGACCAGCACCAGCGACAGGTGCGACCGGGTCGACGCACCCAGCGCCAGCGACTCGCGCAGATCGGTCTGGAACGAGCGGTGGTTGCGCAGCAGCGTCAGCGCGTCGGTCTCGGCGTCGCGGGTCGCCAGCACCGAGCGATAGGCGTAGCGCTGGTACAGCGCCAGGGCAAACAGCGGCCCCGCCAGCAGCAGCTCGAGCTGGGGATTGATCAGCCACAGCGAGGTCGCCAGCGCGGCGATGAAGCCCATGATGCCGAAGGCCGGGCCCGAGTGGCGGACGTAGTCCTCGAGCATCGTCCGGATCGGGACGCGGGTGTAGAGCGAGACGGCCACGGCAACCGTGACGACGTTGGTCAGCACGTAGGCCGAGCCGCCAACGAACACCAGCAACGTCAGCCGCACGGCGTTGTGTGGCGAGACGCTCCAACCCAGCAGGAACGCGGGCGATGCGGACACGAACGCCGCCATGCCGCAGGACGCGGCGTTGAGGCCGGTGCGCAGCGCGGGCGCGCGGCTGGCCGACTGCACGATCACCATGCTCGCGATCGCGGACAGGACGGCGTACTCCCATCCGAACAGCACCTGGGTGGAGAGCAGGAAGACAAACGCCAGCGAGACGGTGCGCTCACCGTTCTCATCCAGCGGCACCGGCTTGAACTCAGCGGCCGTCGCGGCCAGAAAGAACAGTACGACACCGGCCACGGTGGCCGCGCTGGGCCGATTGGCCAGAATCTGCAAAACCGCCCCGACTGCAACCGGGACCGTCGCCGTAATCATGACGGCGACATACCGGAGCAGCCGAGGCGGATACATGTGGGACGAGTTCGTCACGGCTACCTACGTGTTATCGGTCAGAAAGGCCCGACCGCTTTAGCCCAAGACGGAGCTGTTCAGCCCCACTTGGCGTTGGCGCCTGCGCTGACGGCGAATGCCGCGACTGCGCCAAGGACGAGAGCGATCCGCGTTGCGCGGTAGTTCCACTTGATCATGTGCTTCGCACCTCCTTCCGAACGTGAGCGGTAACGGCGAAAATCTGCTGCGCCGGAGCCACCCGCCAGAGCCCAGTACATGCGGTGTACCGAGGGGAGCGAGGAGGGCCGCTGAGGGAGCCTCCGGAGCGTCCATCACGTAATAGCCAACACGTGGGGATGCCGATTCCCCCGTTCGGGGGATCCGCGCGAATTCGTGGACGACCGACGAGGCGACCGGGTTTGGCTCAGATAGCGGCGTCTGCTACGGCGTGATGCGGCCGTCGGCCGCGATGTGGGCACCGCGCGCGCCCAGATCGGAACGTGACAGCTGCTCGACCAGCGCCGCCGCCTGCCCGCCCGGGTCGAGCACCGGCTCGCCCGCGCCCACCAGCCTGGTCGAGACCAGTCGCCCGCTTACGAATCGGCCGTCGGCGGCCAGCTTGAGGTGCAGGATGCCCGACACGCCCAGCGTTCCCTCGATCGTGAAGTTGTGGTAGCCGGCGAAGTTGCCCAGGCTGTAGGCGATCAGACGCCCGTGGTAGACCTCCATCGCGCGCAGCACGTGAGGGCTGTAACCGATGATCAGGTCGGCGCCGGCATCGATCGCCATGCGAGCGAAGGCCTCCGGGTTGCCGCGATTCTCGCCTCCGTAGATCTCATCCTGGCCGGTCAGGTGCAGCGCGGCCGTGCCCTCCGCGCCGGCGTGCATCGCAACCACGACGATGTCGGCCCGGGCGTCCGCGGCATGGATCAACGCGGCCGCCGCGGCGTAGTCGTTCAGCGGGCCGGTGTTGGGATACGAGGCGACGCCGATGAAGGCGACGGTCAGGTCGCGCACCTTGACGTAGGTGATCTCGTGCGTGCGTCCGGTGTGGGCGAGGTGGACGCGGTCGAGCGCGGCCACGGTGTCATCCAGCCCCGCCTGCCAGAAGTCGAAGGCGTGGTTGTTGGCGTTGCTGACGATCGTGAATCCGGCCCGTTTGAAGTAGCGCGCCCACGACGGCGGCGCCCGAAACTCATAACACGACGTGTGCAGCACCGCGCACTTGCCGGACGTGAGGTTGGTCAGTGCCCCCTCCAGGTTCGCAAACCGGATGTCTCCGGTGATCTGCGGCTTGACAGCGTCGAAGTAGCTGCCGGGATCGGGCGCGAGCGTGTTCGCATAGCCGAGCATCGTGTCCCCCACCGCCGACAGCGTCACGCTGCCGGTGGGCGGACCGGCGCTATCGGTGGGCTGGGTGGTGCTGATGTCGCCGGTCACCGTCTGGACGCTGTGCGAGCGATCGGTGTGCGACCCGGCGGCCGGCGCCGCATCGCCGCGCGAAGCCAGCCGGGCGACGCCCAGGCCGGCCAGCACCAGCATCGCGGCCACCGCCAGGGCGAGGCCGGCTCGGCGACGGCGCAGCTGCCGGCGGCGGAGCTCGGCCTGATGTACACGCATCGCACGACGACGCTGGTTCGGATCCTGTTCGCCCACCGCCCGGTATCATCGCGCAGCGTGACGCTGGACGAGCGCATACTGGGGGCGGTGGCCGACGGCCGCGACGAGCTGGTCGAGCTCGCCGGCCGGCTGATCAGCTTCGACACCACCGCCCGAAGTGGCGACCAGCCCGCCCGCGAAGAGGCGGATCTGCAGCGCTATCTCGCAGACCGCCTGCGCGCTGCCGGGGCCGAGATCGACGTCTGGGAGCCGCGGCCCGACGAGGTGGCGGGGAGCCGCCAGATCCCCGCGCCGCTCGACTTCACGGGACGGCCGCAGATGGTCGCCCGGTTCGCCGGCTCGGGCGGCGGCCGCAGCCTGCTGTTCAACGGCCACATCGACGTCGTCCCGTCCGATCCCCGCGAGCAGTGGACGAGCGATCCCAACCGGCCGCAGGTGCGTGACGGCAACCTGTACGGCCGCGGCGCCTGCGACATGAAGGGTGGCATCGCCTGCATGGTGTTCGCAGCCGAGGTGCTCGCCCGGCTCGGCCTGCGGCTTGGCGGCGACCTGCTGGTGAACACGGTCACGGACGAGGAGTCGTCGGGGGCGGGTGGGCTGGCGGCGGTGC
>JAWVEC010000138.1:0-7561 GCA_033856975.1 Gaiellales bacterium | reverse complement strand
ACAGCTACCTGGCCCGCATCGAGGCCGGCGACCGCCGGCCCAGCCCGCGCGTGCTGGCCGAGATCGCACGCCGTCTGGGCGTGAGCCCGGAGGAGTTGGCGGGCGAGATGACCGCCGGCCAGCGCAGCCGCTCGCTCGAGGTGCTGGACGCGATGATGATGATCCGGCTCGCCCAGTACGAGGCCGCCGAGGAGACGTTGCGCGGCGTGCTGCGCGAGGCCGAGGTCGAGGCCGACACCGAGCGGATGAGCGAGTGCTATGAGGGGCTTGGCCTGATCGCCGCCCGCCGTGGCCGTGACGGGCACGCGCTCGACCTGTTCCGCCAGGCGCTCGAGATCGGAGATCCGCCGCACCCCTCCCAGCGGCCGGACCTGTTCATCGAGCTTGCGCGGCTGCACATCAGTGCCGGTGACTCGGCGCGCGCGATCGCGCAGATGAGCGAGTGCGCCGAGCGGCTGCGCTCCCAGCCCGGCCGCGACCTGGCCAAGCTGGTGCGCTACACGCTGCTGCTGAGCCAGGCCTACTCGGACGCGGGCGATTACGGCAGCGCCGGCACCGTGCTGGCCGAGGCGCTACAAGACGGTGCCGAAGAGGTCGATCTGCACAGCCGCGCGCGCGCCTACTACTCGCTCTCGCGGCTGTATGCGAGCACCGGCCAGGTCGGCCAGGCGATCGCCTACGCCGACCGGGCACTGGCGATCTACGAGCTGATGGACGACAACGATGCGCTGGCCGACGCGCACCTGCTGTACGCCCAGAACCTGCTCGACGCGGGCGAGACCGAGCGTGCGGCGACGCACCTGGCGGCCTCGCGCACCCTGCTCGGCGCGCGGCCCGGATCGCTTGACCTCGGCTTCGTCGTGGTCGAAGAGGCGCGCTGCGCGCTGCAGATGGGCGACACCGACCTGGCGACGGCGAAGGCCCGGGAGGGAGTCGAGCTGCTCGGCAGCGGCGCGATGCCGGGGCAGCTGGGCGACGCCTACCTGGTGCTGGCCCGTGTCTACGACGAGCTGAACGACGTCGAACGCGCCGAGTGGGCGTACACGGCGGCAATCGACTCGATCCAGCAGCAGAACGGATGGACGCGCGAGCTGGCAAAGGCATACCGCTGGTACGGCAAGTTCCTGAAGCGGATGGGCAGGGCGGAGGCGGCGCTGGAAGCGTTCGAGCTCGCCGCCGACCTGGCTCCCTCCAACCAGGACGCGCTCGCGCCGACGCCGCAGTCAGGCGTCAGCAGCCGCATCACGGCCGATCAGCAGGCTGACCGGAGCTAGAAGCTACGGCTCGGGGAGTGGCGGCGGTGGCTTGGCCTGCTCGGCCTCGGCCACGTGCACCTCGACCGGCAGCGGCGCGTCCTGCCACGACTCCAACCCGATCCGGCCGCGGAAGAACGAGACCACCTCACGGCCGACCGCAACCAGCGGCAGCGTCACGAACAGGCCCGGCAGCCCGTACAGCTGGGCGCCCGCCAGCAGCGAGAAGATCACGAGCAGCGGGTGGACGCCGACGGCGCCTCCCATCAGCTTGGGGATCACGATGTGGCCCTCGATCTGGTGGATGAACAGGAATGCCAGCGCGACGGCCAGCGCCGCCGACGGTGACTCGGCCAGCGCGACGGTGAGCGGCGGGATGGCGCCGATCCAGGGACCGACGTAGGGGATCACCTCGACCAGCGCCGCAAACGCGCCGAACGCGATCGCGTAGTGAGCGCCGTTTGCGAACAGTCCGGTCACGCCCAGCAACCACATCAGCGCGCCGGCGGTGGCTCCGATCACGAGCGAGACCATCGTCTGGCCACGGACGTAGCCGACCAGCGCCCGTTCACAGCGCGTGATCAGATCATCGTTGCTCTCGCCGGGCGGGAACAGCCGCCGCAGGAACTGCGACAGCCGCGGCGCATCCAGCAGCATGTAGACCGAGACGACGATCACCAGCACGACGTTGAACAGGCTCTCGAACACCCCCAGCAGCACGCCCTGCGCGATGTCGACGGCCCGCCCGGAGACGCTCTGCAGGTCGAGCTTGTTGATCTTCTCCTGAACCCGGTCGCTCAGGTTTCGAACGTCGATCTGCTTGAGGTGGTGCTGATCGAGCCACGTCTGCAACCGGTCGAGCCGCTTCTGGGCCGGTGTCTCGGTCTGGCCCGGCGCTTTGGTGAACTCGTCCTGCACCACCGTCGTGGCCGCTCCCACCTGGCTCGCAACCACGGTGCCGGCGACCACACCGGCGCCGATGAATGCGACCGCGAACAGGGTGTAGACCAGCAGCACCGAGAACGCGCGCGGTACGCGCGGCACCGAGAACACACGCACGATCGGGTTCAGCAGGATCGCGATCAGAGCCGCCACGATGAAGATGAAGACGGCGTGGCTGACGGCCGCGATCATCTGCCAGGCGCCCACAAGGATCAACGGCAGGCCCACAAGCTGCACCCAGCGCGGGATCTGGATCTTCCGCGGGCTGTCGGGAGCCATTGCGCGCCATCGTACCATGCGGTTCAGGCCGTCTCCCGGCGCCCAGCGCGCCGCGTGCCCGGGCGACAAACCCCGTGCAAATGGCGGCTATCATCGCGTCGCCGGACGGCCGTCAGGTACCCTGGACGGCGTGATCGCAACCCGCCAGCGCCAGCGCCGAAGGCGACGCACCACCCGACGGCGGCGCGACCCGCGGCGGCTGCGTCTGATCGCCGGCCTGGCGCTCGCCCTGGTCGCGGTGGGTGTGCTGACGTGGCTGCTGCACTCGGGATCCGGCGGCACCGACACGACCGGCATCGCCCCCTCCAACTCCACCGCGCTGGCTCCTGACGGCCCGCCTCAGGTGCAGACGATGGCGACGGCGGGCGGGCTGACCCTGGACGTGCCCGTCTCGCAGGGCCGGATCACCGCCATCGTCTACCACGCGACCGGCACCGCGGACGCGATCCCGATGCAGCCGTCCGGCAAGCAGCGCAACGAGGGCTTCCTCGCCCGGCTCGGCGACTCGCTGTTTGGCAGCGGTGGCAACGGCGGCCCGGCCTACTTCATCGACGGCGGAGGATCGGGGTCCGACACCAGCTCGGTGGACGTCGGCGCGCCGGCCGGAACGGGCGTCTACGCCCCGGTCGACGGAGTCGTCGTCAGCGTCCAGCCCTACGTCCTGAACGGGCGGCAGCGCGGCAGCATCGTCCAGATCCGTCCCGACGCCGCACCGGCGGTGATCGTGACCGTGGGCAACCTGACCGAGCATCTCGCCGTCGACGTCGGCACGCCGGTCAAGGCTGCCCAGACCAAGCTCGGCGCGGTGATCGATCTCTCGAAACTGCTCGACCAGACGGTGGCGCGCTACACGTCCGACGCCGGCAACCATGCCTCGTTCCAGATCAGCCCCGCTCCCGGCGCCAGCCCCCTACTCTAGTAAATGATATGAGGATCCTCTTCATCGCCGACGTGTTCGGAGCTCCCGGCCGCCGCGCGGTGGAGCTGCAGCTGGCGGGCTTGAGAGAGCAGCACTCGCTCGACCTGGTGGTGGCAAACGGCGAGAACGCGGCGGATGGCGTCGGCATCACCAGCCGGATAGCGACCAGGCTGTTCGCGGCCGGCGTGGACGCGATCACGCTGGGCAACCACGCCTACCGCCAGCGCGAGGTGTACCCCTACCTCGAGTCCGAGCCGCGCATCCTGCGGCCGGCCAACCACCTGTCCGCGGCCCCCGGCCGCGGCCTGGCCCTGATCCATGCCGCCGACGGCACGCCGGTGGTGGTGATCAACCTGATCGGCCAGCTGTTCATAGACGCCGCCCGCAGCCCATTCGAGCTGGCGCCGCGGCTGGCCGCCGAGGCCCGCGAGCAGGCCGCGGTGGTGCTGGTCGACTTCCACGCCGAGGCGACCAGCGAGAAGGTGGCGATGGGCCGGCTGCTGGACGGCCGCGTGACGGCGGTGGTGGGTACCCACACCCACGTCCAGACCAACGATCCGGTGGTGCTGCCGGGCGGCACCGCGTACCTCACCGACGCCGGTATGACCGGGCCGCATGACTCGGTGATCGGCGTCCGCGCCGAGCTGGTGCTGCGCCGCTTCCAGACCGGCATGCCGGTGCGCTTCGAGCCGGCCGAGGGCGACGTGCGGATCGAGGGCGCCCTGATCGAGTGCGATCCCGTCAGCGGGCGCGCCGAGTCAATCGAGACGTTCCGGGTCAGCGCGGAGTGACCGCCCGCCCGCTCCGCGGCAGCAGCAGCCCCAGCAGCACCAGCGGCAGCCACCAGCAGACGTACGGGTAGAACCAGTAGCTGGCGACCATCTGGGTTGCGATCACCGCCGCGGCGGCCAGCGCCGCCACCTGCGCGGCGTCCTTTGTCCCGCGCGGCAACACCCCCAGCAGCAGGCAGCCCAGCACAACCGCGACCTGCAGCGCCTGCTGCAGCCAGTGAAGGTTGTACCAGCCGGGGTGGTAGCTGCCGAGCGTCCAGATCGAGAGCGGCGTCACCCGCCCCAGCTGGTAGTGGAACGTCCGCTCCCAGAACAGCCGCAGGCCGTCGCCGTCCAGGGCCAGCATGGAGAGCAGCGCGATCGCGCCACCGGCCAGCCCGACCGCGGTCGCCGCCCGATTTCGCAGCGAGAGCAGCAGCGGCACCAGCGCCAGCGGGCCGAGCTTGGTGAGCGCGGCCGCCGCCAGCAGCACCCCGCGCACGGCGGGGAAGGAGAGCGCTGCGATCATCCAGGCCAGCAGCGCGCCCACCAGCGCGTCGTTGGTGTTCATGTTGAGCGCGTAGAGCGTGAACGGGTCGGCCGCCCAGGCGAAGGCCAGCAGCACCCCCAACCGCGGCGACCGGAAGCGCCAGCCGGCCACGAACAGCCCCGCCATTGCCAGCAGGTCGAACGCGCACGCCGCCACGTGCGCGGCCGGCAGGTCGTCCCACAGCCCGCTCCAGCCGAAGATGGCGACGAACGGGACATACGCCAGGTAGACGGTCGGGCCGTAGGTGTCGCCGGACTCGATCGGCGACTCACAGCGGCCGCTGGTCGACTGGACGTAGCCGATTGCGTCGCCGTTCGAGTAGTGACCGCCGCACTGGCGGCCCTGCTTGACCGGCATGTGTCCGTAGGGCAGCGTCCCGTGCAGCAGCCGATCGGCCCCGACGACGCCGGCGTAACCGACGTCGAGGATGTTCGAGTTCTGGTTGTTCAGGCCCAGCCGAAAGCCGATCAGCGCGAACGTCAGCGCAACCAGCACCAGCGCGTGCGTCGGTCCGATGTCGATCTCGCGCGGGCGGTGCGAGAAGCCGACGCCGAGCATCCGCGCCAGCAGGTAGAGCAGCGGCGGGTAGACGAGCGGTGTCGACCAGAACAGGTCGCCGCGCACGAACCAGATCAGCGAGACGCCAAACGAGAGCAGCACCAGCAGGTCGAGCGTGCGCAGCGAGAGCGGCCGCCGCCAGTCGACCAGCCCGCCCAGGAAGATCAGGCAGAGCGGCAGGAACACCCACCACTTGTTGATCAGCCGGCCGTACGACTCGGGTTGCCCACGGGCGAGCTGCCAGTCGACCTGGGGGCCGGTGCGCACCTCGAGCAGCGACATCGAGGTGTCGAAGACGCGCGCCTCGGCCACCTCGTGGCCATCGGGACCGTCGAACCGCACAGTCCAGACACGATCGTCGCCGAGCGTTGCCTGAGGGTGCACGTCGCGGTACTGCGCCACCCAGTCGCGCAGCGTGGCGGAACGGCGCGCAAGCGTGACCGCCTGGTCGCTTGTCAGCCGGGGCGGCCCGAGGTCCGATTGCAGGTGGTGGGAGATCACCGCGCCCGTCGCGTCCTTGATCGTGAAGGAGGCCAGCACGGTGTGCTTGCCCTTCACCTCGAGCGCCGCCGACCACGTGCCCCGCAGCTTGTCGTACACGACCTCCCAGTGGGCGCCCGGATTCTGGAGCTTGATCGGCGGCACGCCCGGATCGGCGGCGGCGATCGCGATCACCTGCTGCTGGGTCAGCCTGGTCGAGCCGCCCCACGCGACGCCCGGCGCCACCAGCAGCGCCAGCACCGCGAACAGCGCCGCTCTAGTTAAAGCTCCAGAGCTTGTTGCCAAGGAAGCTGATGGGAGTCGCCACCACGATCGCGATCGCGGCCGCGATCGGTTTGTGCACGCCTGCCACCTCGACCAGCAGAGCGAGCGCCACCAGATCGATGGCGAGCGCGAGCAGGCTGACGGCGAGGAAGCGGGCGTACTGGACATGGGGTACACCGTGCTCGACCTTGAACGTCCACACGCGGTTCCAGATGAAGTTGCTGGTCGCCGCGACGGCGAACGCGATCACGAACGCGACCATGTAGGGCAGATCGCGGTAGGCGAGCCAGAACAGGCCGACATTGACCACGTAGCCCGATCCGCCGACGACGCAGAACCGCACCAGCTCCAGCCAGTTGCCGGACCGCTGGGCGCCGATATGAAAGCGCTTCGCGTGCCCTTTGAGGCCGACCCGAACCACTTCGCCGCGAGCATCCTTCATCGCCGAGACTCTAGATGATCGATTCCATGCCGACCGCGGCAGGCGCCAGGTAGCGGCGCGCGAGCGGCGTCAGGTCGGTGATCGAGGGCTGACGGCCGAGCCCCGTTCCGGCCTCGAATCCGGCCGTGATCAGCGGCACCAGCGAGTCCTCGGCGCGCAGCGAGCCATGGCTGCCGCCGCCCAGATGGTGGACGCCGCCCGCGTCGGCGAACTCATCGCCCAGCCTGGCCGAGACGACCACGTCGCCGGCGGCGGGGCAGGTCAGGATGCCCTCGATCCGCTCCAGCGCGTTCGGGTAGAGGGCGGGGTCGAGCAGGTCGCGATCGCCGGCGATGTCCCACCGGTTGCCGCGCGGGTCGACCTCGGCGCTGCCGCGCCGGAAGCGCAGCTCGCCGCCGTCGCGGCGCACCGCGAACCAGGCTCCCTCCGACCACATCACCACGTCGCTGGACGGGTGGCGGGCGAAGCGATGCCCAACCTCGCTGGCGGTGAGACGTGCCGCCGGCAGCAGGTAGGCCATCGCCACCCGGTTGCTGGCGGCGACCGCGAGATCACATTCGGCCGGGTCGGAGTGCCGGCTGGAGCGAAACAGGTTCAGTCCCTGGAACGGCTCGGTGGCGTCCACCACGCGCTCGATGGTGCTCTGCGAGTGGTCGGCGACGACGATCATCGCGTAGCGCTCGAGGAAGGCGTCCCAGCCACCGGCAGCCTCCACCAGCAGGCCGACGCTGTGGTCGGCCTGCTCGACCTCGACCACGGCGTCCTCGCCGCGGTGCTGGGCGGCATCGGTCTCGTACAGATACAGGAACAGGAAGTCGAAGCCGTCCCTCGTCACCAGCCAGCGGCCGACGTGGCCACCGTGGCGATCGACCGAGGAGCCGAAGTTGCGCGGCGCGCCGGTGTCGTCCGACCAGAACAGCTCGCCGAAGAAGAACCGCTTGGGACCGTAGAAGGCGTCGACGATGCCCACCCGGCGGGCGATCCGGCGGGCTGCTTCGCGCGTGATCGAGTGGCGCACCCGGCCGCGGCAGACGAAGGTGTTGACGGCCGCGGTCACCAGCCCGGCGTCCTCCAGCCCCTCGA
>JAWVEC010000137.1:0-3532 GCA_033856975.1 Gaiellales bacterium | reverse complement strand
CGGACCGCGGACGCGGCCGAGTCATCCTGGCTGGCGGCTCGGGCGGAGCGCGACCGGCTGCGGGCGGAGCTGCCGGCGCTGACGGCCGCGGCCGTCGAGGCGTCCACCAAGGCCGAGGCGGCGGCGGCCGGCCTCGAGCAGGCGCTGGCGGCAGACGGTGAGCTGCGCGCGGCGCTGACGGATGCACGGCGGCTGGAGAACGAGGTCGCACAGGCACACCGCACGGCGGTGGCGCGGCGCGACCAGCAGGCCGACGAGCTGGCCCGATCCGACGCCGCCCGGGATCTGGCCGAGAGCGACCTGGAGTCCGAATCCGCGCGCCTGATCGACCTGCGGGCGGCGGCGGCGGGATTTGACGCGATCGTCACCGAGCGGCGCGCCGCTGCCACGGCGGCCGACGAGCAGCACGCCGCCCTGGACGCCAGCCGGCGCCGGCTGGCCGAGCAGGCCGCGCGCGCGGCGGCCCGTTTGGCGGCGATCGGCGAGCGGCTGGAACGGCACCGGGCGGACGCCGAGCGGTCGCGTCGTGACGCCCAGCGCTGCGAGCAGCAGGCGGCTCGGCTGACGGCGGGCGCCGATGACGCTGCGGCCGTCTCAGCTCCCGCCACGCGGGTGATCGCCACGCTCGAGGATGCCGCCCGGCGTGCGGTTGCACTGGCGGCTCCCGCCCGCTCCGGCATCGATGCGATCGAGCGCCGGGCGGCCGACCTGGCCACCGCGCTTCAGCGGTGCGCCACCGAGCAGGCCGCGCTGGACACACGGGCGCAGACCGCCACCGGAGCGGTGACCGAGATCGAGATCGGACTGGCGCGCTCGGACGAGCGGGTCACCGAGCTCGAGCGGCGGCGGGCCGAGCTGGCCGGGGCGCACGAGATCGAGGTGATCGAGGCCGACCGGCCGCTGGAGCTGGACGAGGCGGCGGCCAGGGCGGCGCGGCTGGAGCGGCTCGAGCGGCGTCGCGAGAGCCTGGGGGCGGTCAACCCGCTCGCCCAGGAGGAGTACGAGCAGGAGAAGCAGCGTGGCGACGACCTGACCGACCAGTGTGACGATCTGGAGCGTTCGCTGAGGGAGCTGCGGACGTTGATCCGCGACCTCACCCGCACCATCGACGAGCGGTTCGAGAAGACGTTCCACGCCGTCGCCAAGAACTTCTCCGAGGTGATCGAGACGCTGTTTCCGGGTGGCCGGGGACGTCTGAGGCTGACCGATGCGGAACCGCTGCCGAGGGCCGCGACGGACGGCTCCGATCCCGACCAGGGCGACGAGGGCCAGGAGCAGGCTGCCGCCGAGCCCGGCATCGAGCTCGAGGTGCGCCCGGCCGGCAAGCGGATCGAGTCGCTGTCGCTGCTCTCGGGCGGCGAGAAGTCGCTGACCGCGATCGCGTTCCTGTTCTCGCTGCTGTTGACCAAGCCGTCCCCGTTCTACCTGCTGGACGAGGTCGAGGCGGCGCTGGACGACGCCAACATCGAGCGATTCCTGACGCTGCTTCGTACCTACCAGGATCGGGCGCAGTTCATCGTCATCACCCATCAGCGCCGCACGATGGAGGTGGCGGACGTGCTGTACGGCGTCAGCATGGCCGACGACGGCCAGTCCAAGGTGTTGTCGCGACGGATGCCAAGTGAGCCCGACCTGCACGAGGCGGCGCTCGAGTCGGCGTGATCCTGCGCGGCGAGCGGCTGCTGCTGCGGCCGCTCGGTGACGGTGACATCGACCGTGTGGCCCAGATTGCGGCCGAGCCTGAGGTGGCGCTGTGGTGGGGTGATCTCCCGCGGCAGGAGCTGATCGACAAGGTGGCGGGCGGCGATGTGGTCGCGATGGCGATCGAGCGTGACGGCGCCGTGATCGGCCTGATCCAGTTCTCCGAGGAGCGCGACCCGATGTACCGCCACGCCGGTATCGACCTGTTCCTGAGCTCAAGCGAGCAGGGTCTCGGGCTCGGTCGCGAGGCCGTCTCGCTGATCGTCTCGCACCTTTTCGGCGATCTCGGCCACCACCGGATCACGATCGACCCGGCGGCGGCCAACCGGCGTGCGATCCGCTGCTACTCCGCGGTCGGGTTCAGGCCGGTCGGTGTGATGCGGCGATACGAACGCGGCCCCGACGGCAGCTTCCACGACGGCCTTTTGATGGAGCTGCTGCGCGAGCATCAGTGATCGTCGCGCAGCCACACCCACAGGTCGTCTGGCAGCTCGACGCTGCCCGACGCGAGCGAGGCCCGCAGCCGGGCGGCGCTGCCCTCGCCAGGCACGTGGCGCGCACCCAGGCCGGCGCGGAGGGGAGTGATCGCGTCGGCGACGGGCGCCGCCAGCAGTACCGCGGCCGAGTGGCCCTCGACCCCCGCCAGCGTCCCGCAGAGAAGCTCGACCAGCAGCGCAAGCGCGAAACCCTTGTGTGACTGCTGCCCGCCGAAGGCGGCGATGCCGGCGCGGTCTGCGATCACCTGGTCGGGATCGGTCTCCGACGTGCCGTCCTCGCGCAGCGCCGAGCCCTCGGGCAGCGGTTGCCCGGTGGCCGCCGCCTTCAGGACGCCGCCGTAGGTGATCGCGCCCATCGACACGTCGACAACGGTGACGGGATCGCCGGGCACGGCCAGGCAGAGCGGGTTGGTGCCGAGCAGCGGCGGACCGCCGTGCGGATGCACGATCCGTGCGGTGGAGGTGGCCGTGACCAGCGTCGTCAGCCCAGCCGCCGCGCCCAGCTCGGCGAAGTAGCCCAGCCGGCCGGTGGGGAAGCAGCCGGAGACGACCACCAGCCGCGCGCCGGATGGCGGATCGGCCAGCTCGGCGGCGAGCACCTCAGCCAGCGCCGGGTACCCGAGCGCACCGTTCGCGTCCCAGCGGGCGAGGCCATCACCGCGCTCGATCAGGGTCGGCCGCGCCTCGGGCTGCAGGTCGCCGAAGCCGTGCAGCCAGCGCATCCGCTCCGCGCCGTGCCCCGAGGCGCCCCGCATCTCGGCGTCGAGGAAGTGGTCGGCCAGGAGCGTCGCGCGCTGCCGGTCGAAGCCAAGCCGCGTCGCGCGCTGCTCGAGCACGGCTCTCAGCTGATCGATGGCGACCCGGCTCATGTCGTCACTCTACGATGTGCCGCGATGCCGACGAGCTGGGAGCAGATGTTCAACACCGGTACGGCCGCCCCCGCGGACGGCGAGACCGAGCAGGAGCGGCGCGGCGGCCTGCTCTCGCGTATGCGTGAGAGCCTCTCCAAGAGCCGGCGCGCGATGACACAGCAGCTGGCCGCGGTGATGTTCGATCCGGCCGACGCCGACGTGTGGGAGCGGCTGGAGGAGGCGCTGATCCTGGCCGACTGCGGCGTGGCGGCGACCGTCGAGGTGATCGAGCGGCTGGAGTCCGAGGCCGAGAGCGGCGGCCTGCGATCGGCGGAGGATCTGTCCGACCGGCTGGCGGCGATCGTGGCCGAGCTGATGACGCCGCGGGGCGATCCGCGAATCGACGTCAGCCACCGCCCGGCCGTGGTGCTGATGACCGGCGTCAACGGCACCGGCAAGACGACCTCGATCGGCAAGATCGCC
>JAWVEC010000136.1:0-10569 GCA_033856975.1 Gaiellales bacterium | reverse complement strand
AGCACTGGCGGTCGATGGTGCTGACCAACGTGCTCGGCGTCGCGTTGACCATCCGGGCGACGCTTCCGCATCTGCTCGAGCGGGGCACGGGCCACTTCGTGCTGACCAGCTCCGTGGCCGGCCGTCGTGCGCTGCCCGGCTCGCTGTACTCGGCCACCAAGTGGGCGGTCACCGGCATGGGCCAGTCGCTGCGCGGCGAGCTGCGCGAGATGCACCACAACACCGCCATCCGCGTCACTTTGATCGAGCCGGGCGGGGTTGACACCCCGTTCTTCGATCAACGCCGCGAGGGCCGGCTGGAGGCGGACGACATCGCCCGCACCGTGCTGTGGGCCGTCACGCAGCCGTCGCACGTTGACATCAGCGAGGTGCTGGTGCTGCCCGCGGCTCAGGGCTGAGCGGCCAGCCGCTCCAGCGTGGCGGCGACGTCGTCCTCGCCGGTGCGCGGATTGATCGTGCACAGCCGCAACACCGACCGCCGGTGCAGGCGAGTGGTGGTCACGGCCGCGTAGCCACTCCTGCCCAGCGCCTCGGCGCGGGCCGTGTGCTGCTCGTGGCTGGCGCCGCGGAGCGCGAACGTGACGATGCCCAGCTGGGCCGGCGTCACCAGCTCGAACCGCGTATCGGCTGCCAGCATGCGCTCCGCCGCCTCGGCCAGCAGGATGCCGTGCTCGATCGCGGCGGCGATCCGCTCGAGGCCATAGGTGTGGAAGGTGAGCCATATCTTGAGCGCCCGCGAGCGGCGGGACAGCTCGAGGCTGCGGTTTCGGAAGTCGACCTCGGCCGTCTCGCCGCGCACGTCCAGCAGGTACTCGGGCGTCATGTGGAAGGCGGCGTCGAGCACGCCCGGCCGTCGTACCAGCAGGCATCCCACGTCGTAGGGCTGGAACAGCCACTTGTGCGGGTCGAGCACCAGCGAGTCGGCCCGGTCGATGCCGGTCAGCACGCTGTGGCCGCGGTCGCACAGCGCCGCCGGCGCTCCGTACGCGCCGTCGACGTGAAACCACATCCCCTCGGCCGCACACAGGTCTGACAGACCGACCAGGTCGTCGACGGCGCCGGTGTTGGTGGTGCCGGCGGTCGCGACCACGAATCCGGGCCGGCGTCCCGCGGCGCGGTCGCCGGCCAGCTCGGCGGCGACCAGATCGGCCGTCAGCCGCAGGTCATCGCCGGTGCCGATCACGCGCACCATCTCGGGCGCGAAGCCCATCGCCAGCAGCCCGCGCGCGATCGAGGAGTGGGTCTGATCGGACAGGTAGGCGACGCCGTCGCCCTCGGCCCGCCGGGCGGCCGCCATGGCGGTGGTGTTGGCCAGCGAGCCGCCGCTCGCCAGCACCCCCTCGCTGCCCTCGGGCAGCCCCAGCAGCTCGCGCAGCCAGTCGAGCACCACCAGCTCGACGGTGGCCGGCCCCGAGCCGCCCTTCCACGAGGCCGCGATCGCGTTGAAGCCCGTTCCCAGCCACTCGCCCAGCACGCCCGCGAACGACGCGGGACCTGGTACCCGGGAGAAGTAGCGCGGGTGGTCGCCGTGCTGCATGTTGGCAAGTGCGACATCGACCAGCAGCTGCATCGCGGCCAGCGGGTCGCCGGGCGCGATGGGCACCTCTCCGCCCAGCGCAGCCCGTAGCTCGACCGGCGTCGCGGTCTGCACGGCCGGCTGCTCGTGGCCCGACTGGAAGTGCTCGACGACCTGGTCGACCATCCAGTAGCCGAGCCGCCGCATCTCCGCCTCGGGCAGTCCGAGCGGGTCACCGGAGGGGCGGGAGGCGGCGCCGTCGTCCATGGCGAGGCGGACTATCGCAGATGCGCCGCCGCCGGCCCGCCCGACGTTGACCTGACAGAAACGGTCGGGTAGCGTCGCGCCACCTTCAAGAAGGAGTGGGGATGATGAGCGATGTCGGCCGGGTACGGGGACGATGTGGATGGAGGCTGCTGTTTGGCCTTGCCGTATGCACAGGATTGACGGCGGTGCTCGTGACCGGGGCGTCCGGCGCGACCGTCGGCTGGAACGGCGAGTCGATCGTCTCGTCGACCGCGACCGGCGATGGATGGGAGCCGGCCATCGCGGCCGATCCGTCCGCGCCATACGTGTATGTGGCCTGGATGCAGTACAAGGGAGCCAAGGTCAGCATCAACATCCGCACGTCGGCCGACGGCGGCACCACCTTCGGTGCGGCCAAGCCGATCTGCGCCTCGTGCACTCCCGCCGAGTACGACATCGTGCTCGCCACCACGTCGTCGGGGACGCTCTACGCCGTCTACATGCAGGGCAACAACATCAGCTTCACCAAGTCCACCGACCACGGCGCCACGTTCACCGCGCCGCTGACGATCTCTGGCGGCACCTGGGCGGACAAGCCATGGATGGCCACCAGCGCCAACGGACAGGACGTCTACGTGGGCTGGAGCACGCGAGGCAACGTGATCACGGTCGAGTCGCACAACGGCGGCACCAGCTTCACGACGCCTCAGCAGATCACCAACGAGTCGGCCATCTACTACTACCCGAACGGCGCCGCGGTGCTGCCCAACGGCACCGCCGTGATCGTGGCCAGCAGGTACCCCGAGAAGGGCAACGCGACCAAGCTGACCGGGCCGGTGCCGATCGTCGTGTTCAAGACCAGCGACGGCGGCAGCACCTGGACGCGTACCGTCGTGGACACGCTCAACACCGGAGCCAGCTTCGCCACCTCCTCGGTGACGACGGTCGCGTCCGATGCCGCCGGGACGCTGCTCTTGGTGTACAGCGGCTCGACCACCGTGGGGGCGAACGGCAAGGTGTACGTACGCCGATCGACCGACTCGGGCGCCTCCTGGAGTGCGGCCAGCGAGATGACGACCTCCGCCGGCGGCGCCGATGCCACCTCGGTGGCTGCGGCCGGCAAGGCCTCCGGACAGTTCGCCATCACCTGGATGGACAAACGCGGCGGCGGCTGGAACGTGTGGGAGCGCGAGTCGACCGACGGCGGAGTCACCTGGACGGCCGATGCGAAGGTCTCGGATGCCGTCAGCGGCGCGCCCTACAAGACGGCGGCCGGGTTCGGGCTGCCCTACGGCGACTACGACACGCTCGCCATCAACTCCGCCGGCAAGCCGGTGGCGGTGATGGGTGAGGGCGACTCTTCCCAGATCCATGGGGACATCTGGCTGAACCGCAAGACCTGAGTCGCAGCGGCAGCGACGACACCACCACGGGCGTGACCGGCGCCCGTGGTGGTGCCGCCCGACCGGTACGGCGTTTGCGGGCGTGCGATTCCGTGCAATGATCCGGACGTGGACGGTGCCCAACGCGAGCAGCTGCGAGAGTGGGCGGGGGCCCTGGCAGCGAGTGACGATGGTGAGCGACGGTCGAGCGGCCGCGCGATCCTGATGCTGCTCGACCGCATCGAGGAGCTCGAGCGGCGGCTGCATGACCGCCGCCCCCTTGAACCACCGGTGGCGCGGGTGCTCGAGCCCGAATACGTCCCGCCCCACCCGCCCGACGACGATCCGCTGCTATCGCTCGAGGACACGCAGCCGATCGGGCTGCGCGACCGCCTGCGGCTCGCCACCGGGCGACTGCACGAGCGCTGACGGGGCCGTGGCAGACTGATGGCGTGGAACTCGGCATCTACACCTTTGGAGAGCTCTCGACCGACCCGGCCGCCGCCGGCCGGGTCAGCCCCGAGATCCGGCTGCGACATCTGATCGAGGAGATCGAGCTGGCCGACCAGGTCGGTCTGGACGTGTTCGGCGTGGGCGAGCATCACCGCCCCGAGTTCGTCGTCTCGGCGCCGGCCGTGGTGCTTGCCGCGGCGGCCGAGCGCACGCGCCGGATCCGGCTGACCAGCGCGGTCACGGTGCTGGGCTCCGACGACCCGGTGCGCGTGTTCCAGGACTTCGCCACGCTCGACCTGATCTCGGGTGGCCGGGCCGAGATCATGGCCGGCCGAGGGTCATTCATTGAGTCGTTCCCGCTGTTTGGCTACGACGTGCGCGACTACGACCAGCTGTTCGCCGAGAACCTCGAGCTGCTGCTGGCACTGCGCGAGGGCGAGCGGATCACGTGGCGCGGTGGGCACCGGGCGGCGATCGACGATCGCGGTGTCTATCCGCGGCCGATCCAGCAGCCACTGCCGATCTGGATCGCGGTCGGCGGCACGCCCGAGTCGGCCGTGCGGGCGGGACGGCTCGGCCTGCCGCTGGCGCTGGCGATCATCGGCGGCGCGCCGGAGCGGTTCGCGCCGTTTGCGCAGCTCCATCGCCGGGCGGCGGCCGAGGCCGGCATCGCGCCGCCGCCGTTCAGCATCAACTCTCATGGCTTCGTGGCCGACAGCTCGCAGCAGGCCGCCGACGATGCCTTCCCGCCGTTTGCGGCGATGATGGATCGGATCGGCCGCGAGCGCGGCTGGCCGCCGATGACCCGGGAGCAGTTCGACGAGTCGACCGGGCTGCACGGCGCCAACTTCGTCGGCAGCCCCGAGCAGGTGGTCGAGAAGATCCTGTACCAGCACGAGATCTTCGACCACCAGCGGTTTCTGATCCAGTTCACCGTTGGGGCGATCGCGCATGACAAGGTGATGCGCTCGATCGAGCTGTTCGGGACAGAGGTGGCTCCCGCCGTGCGGGGCGAGCTGGCTCGGCGAGCGGCCTCGGCGCCGTCCGCCGGCGGTGCGTAGATCGCGGCTGTAAGGCGGCGGCAGGCAACGGGGACGTTGGGGCTGCGCATGTTCACGAACCAAAGGAGCACCCCATGCCGATCGACCTCCCCCTCCAGCTCGGCGAGCCCGTCGTCCACCGTGGCATCACGATCGTGCCGGTGTTCCCGCGACTCTCGCCGACCGCGGCCTATCTGACCCTCGACGAGGCGCTCGATCTGGGGCTGCTGATCGGAGAGATCAACGAGCACGGCTCGGTGCCCGAGCTGCTGGTGCGAAACCCGCTCGGCCATTCGGTGCTGCTCTACGACGGCGAGGAGCTGGTGGGTGCGAAGCAGAACCGGATCCTGAACGTGTCGGTGCTTGTGGGCGCCGGCGTCGACTCCCGGATCCCGGTGTCGTGCGTCGAGCAGGGTCGCTGGCGCCGGCACAGCCGCACCTTCACGGCCGCTCCGCACGCCGCGAACCCCGACCTGCGCCGCCGCAAGGCTCTGCGGCTCGAGCACGACTCGCTGGCGCTGGGCCTGGCGCAGGATGAGGTGTGGCAGGCGGTGGGCGACCAGGCCCGGCGGATGGGCGTGCACTCGCCGACCGGCGCGGCGTCGGACACCTTCGCCGCCCGCCACGACGACCTGGAGGAGCTTCGGGGTGCGTTCCCGCTCGAGCCGGGACAGAGCGGAGCGCTGCTGGCGCTCCCGGGAGGAGGGCTCTGTCTGGACTACGTGTCGCGGCCGGAGGCGTACGCACGGCTCCACCGAAAGCTCCTCCAGGGATACCTGCTGGACGGCATCGAGTCTCTGGACGGCGCGGCCGTCAGCGGCGACCGGCTGTCCCGGTTCGTGCGTGAGCTGGCCGGCGCGAAGGCGATCGAGCAGCCGTCGATCGGCCTCGGAGACGATCTGCGGCTGCGGATCGCAGACACGGTCGGTTCGGGTCTGCTGCTGGATGGCGAGCTGGTTCAGCTGAGCGCGTACGCGGCCTAAGGCGGAGCGGACTACCATGCTTCCCGGCCCCGGTCGCATCAAACCGGCTGCGACCGGGTAAGGAGTGGCCGATGGCTGGATGGCACCGTGCGGCACAGGTGATGGGCACGCTGGTCGTGCTCGTGGTGGCAGCGTCGTGTGCATCCGACAGCGCCACGTCGTCCCCGAATGGCAGCTTGTCGCCCTCTGTGCCGGCGCCGTCCGGCAGCAGCGGGCCGGACACGACCGAGCCGCCGGGCACGTTCGTTCCCGCCAGCGGAACGACTCACTCCGGCCTGCTGTTCGAGGAGTTCCACAACGCCGCTCTTGGCTATCACCTGCCCTACCCCGGCGACTGGCACGTCACCCGCAAGGGAACGACGGTGCGGATCGCGAAGTTCGGCAATGCGATCGTGATCGCCCAGCGCGCCTCCAAGACCGCGCCCAAGCCGAAGGGCGTCAAGGCGGCTCTCGAGAAGCAGGTCAAGAAGGGCAACGTGCTCTCGGTGACCGCGCAGCCCAGGTCGGTGAAGCTGACGGCCGGAACGGCGGTGCGGCTGGTGTACACCCAGGCCAGGCCGGCCAGCGACACCAGTCCCGCGGCAACGCTGGCCGTCTATCGCTACATCCTGTTCCACGCCGGCAAGGTGTACATCCTGTCGCTGCAGAGCCCAGAGCAGTTCGACAATCGCGCTCCGTTCAAGCTGATCGTCAATGGGTTCGGCTGGGGCTGAGCGAGGCTCTCAACCGCGGCGATTGCGTATCCTGCTCCGATGGCCCTCTATCGACTCGCCGACGACCTGCCAGAACTGCATGACGCCGTTCTGGTGGCGTCGTTCGACGGCTGGGTGGACGCCGCCGAGGCGGCATCGGGCGCGGTGGCGCACGTGGCCGTGGGCTCCGCGCCGGTGGCCAGCTTCGATGGTGATGCGCTGTTTGACTACCGTTCGCGGCGGCCGATTCTGGATGTCAACGACGGCCGGCTCAGCGACCTCTCGTGGCCCGAGCTGACGATCCGCCACGTGCGTGCCGGCACGCGCGACCTGCTGGTGTTCGCGGGGGCGGAGCCCGACCTGCGCTGGCGCGAGCTGGCGGACGACGTGGCCGGCCTGGTCGCCCGGCTGGGAGTGACCCAGTGGGTCAGCCTGGGCGCGGTGCCGGCCGCGGTGCCGCACACACGACCGGTGCCTGTGTTGGCGACGGCCAGCGCGGACGGACTGCTGGGGGCGGCCGAAACACGCGGCCCCGAGGGCCTCTTGAGGGTGCCCTCGGCGGCCATCTCGGCGCTGGAGATGGCCGTCAGCGCCGGTGGCACGCCGGCGGTCGGGTTCTTCGCCCAGGTGCCGCCCTACGCCAGCGTCGGCTATGCGGCCGCCAGCATCGCCCTGCTCGACCGCCTGGCCGGGCACCTGGGAGTCGTCTTCGACGTCGACGACCTGGTCGCGGACGAACGCGAGCAGCGGGCGCGGTACGACGCGGCCATGGCCGGTGACGCGATCCTGCGCGAGACCGTCTCGCGCCTGGAGGAGATGGTCGGCGACGAGGCCAGCGAGCGGCTGCCGTCGGGCGACGAGCTCGCGCGTGAGATCCAGCGCTTCCTGAGCGACCGCCCGGACGAATCGGGCTCGCCATAGACCCCGACCCTGGCTCCCCGTCCGGCGACATCCTCGGCGCCGTGCTGGAGCAGGGCATCGAGTCAATCGTCGTCTCACGCGCCCGGGACGGCATGATCGTTGCGGCAACGCCGGGGTTCTGCGCCCTGTCGGGGTTCGACCGGGGCGACGTGATCGGGCGGACGTCCGTCGATCTCGACATGTGGGTGGATCACGACCGGCGCGGCCAGATGCTGGCGGAGCTTGGGGACGCCGGGGCGGTCAGGGACTTCGACGGCGACCTTAGGACGAGGGCCGGAAGGCTGGTGCGCTGTCGCATCTCGGCCCAGCTGATCGAGCATGGGGATGAGCCGCACATCTTCATGGTGCTGCGCGACGTGACGTCGGAGTACGACACCGAGCTGCGGCTGCGCGAGGCCGAGCAGCGCTACCGGACGCTGGTCGAGCACCTGCCGGCGGCGACCTACGTCGATGCCGTCGACGGAACGCCGCTGTACGCCAGCCCGCAGCTCGAGCGTATCTACGGCTGTACGCAGGACGAGTGGATGAACGACACCAGGTTCTGGCTGCGGCGCGTGCATCCAGAGGACGCCGCTGATGTGGATGCGTGGTATGACAGACATCGCGAGAGCGGCGCCGAGCTGTCGTACGAGTACCGCCTGCTGATGCCCTCGGGCGAGGTGCGATGGGTGCACGATCACGTCACCTCCGTGCTGGACGAGCACGGCGTGCAGGTCGCGACCCAGGGCGTGATGGTCGACATCACCGAGCACAAGCGCGCCGCCGAGCTGCTGCGGGTGCAGGACGATCGGCTGCGGGAGCTGCTCGAGGCGATGCTGCGGATCGGCGAGCAGGAGCGGCAGCGGATCGCCACCGAGCTGCACGACGACACCATCCAGGTGATGACCGCGGCGCTTCTGATGCTCGACCGGGCGCGCCGCTCCGAGGCGCAGGAGGCGCTGGAAGCGGCCTGCCGGACGCTGCGCGAGGCGATCGACCGCACTCGCCGGCTGACCTTCCAGCTGCGGCCGCCGCTGCTGGAGCGCGACGGGCTGGAGGCCGCGCTGCGCGTGCTGCTGGACGACGCCGCGGAGGAGGCGGGATGGCAGACGACGCTGCGCATCGACTGCGGCCGTTACGGCTTTGGCATCGAGGACCTCGTCTACCGGACGATCCAGGAGCTGGTCACCAACGCGCGCAAGCACGCGAACGCTGCTCAGCTCTCGATCGAGATCGTCGAGGCCGGCGGTGAGCTGCGCTCCACGATCACAGATGACGGCGCCGGCTTCGAGCTGGCAGAGGCGCTCGACCGTACCACCATGCGCCATCACTTCGGTCTGGACGCGGCGATCGAGCGCGTGCATCTGGCCGGCGGCTCGCTCGTGCTGACCAGCTCGCCGGGAGCCGGTACCAGCGTCCTGCTCACGCTCCCGCTGCCGGCTGACAGCGGTCGTTAGCCGTCGCCGGCCGGCGGCGCGGTGCGCCGCTCGAGGAACTCCTCGGTCGTATTGGCGTGAGGGAACGGCTCGTCGGGGACATCGACGCCGAGCGCGTCACAGATCGGCTCCCAGCCGTCGCCCGGCTGCCACTCGAGCAGGCGTGCCGGTTCGGCGGTCGCCCGCACGTCTGCGTTGTGACGCTCGTAGAAGGCGACAGCCGTGTCGTGATCGAGGCTCTCGAGCGAGCAGCGCTTCGCCAGCGCCGTCCACATCGCCAGGAACTCGGGGGGCGGGATGCCGCGCCGGAGGCCGTCGAAGATCGTGCTGTCGGCGCTCCTCCACCACGTCTCGGCGTCGCGGCGGATGGAGAGCAGGATCAGCGCGTCCGGGTTGGCGGCCGCCAGCTCGCGCCAGAAGCCCGCACCCGGCCAGTCGACGGTGGCCCGGTAGCCGTCCAGGATCGCATCCAGGTTGGGCCGCTCCGCAAGCGCCGCCTGCTCCCAGAGCGGGATGTGCTCGCGGTGCTCGAACACCTCCGCCATGTGGTAGCAGGGCGCATCCAGCAGGCGCTGCAAAGCGAGCTGGAGGGACTTCGTCCCCGTCCGCCCCAGGCCGGCTCCGATAACGCGAAGGTCGTTGTGTCCGCTCACTGGGCGAGATTCTAGAGGGCGGGGAGCGGTGATCGCGGCCGATCATCTACGCTCGCCGGGCATGCTGGCGCCCGGTGACCCCGCCCCTGACCTGACCCTGTTCGGCGTCGATGCCGAGCCGGTGCGGATCCTTGATCTGGCGCCGCTGCTGATCGCGTTCTACCTTTACGACTGGACCGGCACCTGACGCAACGAGCTTCGGCTTCTGCGTGACAGAAGCAGGCAGTTCCAGGAGACCGGCGTTCGCTTGGTGGGCGTGTCGCGCGACAGCCCTTACTCGCACATCGAGTGGGCCAAGCGGCTGGGTCTCAACTACCCGCTGCTGTCGGACTGGAACGGCGAGGCGGTGCGGGCGTTCGGCGTCGCCCAGGAGCTGGACGGGCTGCTCGACACGCCGGTGCGCTCCTGCTTCGTCATCGACGCGGGCGGAGTGGTGCGGTTCGCGAAGTCCTACAAGGACTCGGAGGTGCCGGACGCCGACGAGCTGCTGGCCGCCGCGCGGCTTGCCGCAGGTTGATGTCAGATTGGAATCGCGTTCGCGGTCGGTAACGAAGCGGGGGTACCGGTGGTCCATACTTCCAGACATCGAGACGAAAGGGAGCTGATCACCGATATGACCGAGAAGGCAATCTTCGCAGCCGGCTGTTTCTGGGGCGTGGAACACGCCTTCATGCAGATCGACGGCGTCACCGCGACCGCCGTCGGCTACACCGGCGGTAGCCTGGACAACCCCGACTACCGCGCGGTGTGCGGTGGTCGTACCGGCCACGCCGAGGCGGTCGAGGTCGAGTTCGACCCTGCGCTCGTCAGCTACGAGCAGCTGCTGGCGGTGTTCTGGGGCGAGCACGATCCCACCCAGAAGGACCGCCAGGGGCCTGACATCGGCAGCCAGTACCGGTCCGGCATCTTCGTGTTCTCACCCGAGCAGCGCGCGACCGCCGAGGCCTCGCTGCAGGCGATGCAGACGCATCTGGGCCGGCCGATCGTGACCGAGATCACGGACGCCACCACCTTCTGGAAGGCCGAGGACTACCACCAGCGCTACTTCGAGAAGCACGGCCAGGTGGCCTGCAAACTGCGGGCGCCGGATCCGGTCGAGGCGCGCTCCGAGCCGGCGGTGCAGAAGACAGGCCTGCTGTCCGGCCTGTTCGGACGCTAGGTCAACCAGCCAGCGCCGGCCGCCAGCGACGTGTCGTTGGCTGGTCGGCGCGGCCATCCGCCTCCAGCCGCTCGAGGTGCGAGATCGCCTCCACCAAGGCGAATCGCTG
>JAWVEC010000135.1:0-2979 GCA_033856975.1 Gaiellales bacterium | reverse complement strand
GTAAGCGCGTGATGATCGCGTCGGATGTTTTGCGGTTCGGGATGATCGCCGTCGTCACCGGCCTGATCGTCAGTGGAGAGCTTGCCTTGTGGATTATTCCGCTGGCCGCATTCGTCGAAGGGTTTGGATCGTCGTTCTTCGAGGCTGCTCAGCCCGGTGCCCTGCGTGCTGTCGTGCCGGCGACGCAGCTGCCGGCGGCGATCAACGTCGTCACGGGGCGACAAGCGGCCGTCAACATCGCGGGTCCCTCGATCGGCGGTGCCCTCTTCGGTCTCGCACGTACGCTGCCGTTTCTCGTGGATGCCGTCTCGTACGCGTTCTCGACGCTCTCGGTGCTCGCCATGCGGACGCCGTTCGAGGAGCAGCGCGACGCGCCGACACCGCGCGCGAAAGGGCAAATGCTCGAGGGCTTCCGCTTTGTGTGGAGCCACCCGTTCCTACGCACGACCACGCTCGTCTTCGCACCGCTCGGCTTCGTCGGGATGAGCTACACGCTCGCCGTGATCATCATCGCCAAGGAGCAGGGGCTCTCGGGATCCGCGGTCGGCGCGCTCGTCGCCTCGTTCGGCGCGGCCGTCCTCCTCGGCTCGGCACTCTCTCCGCAGATCCGCAAGAAGCTTCCGGCGCGAGCTGTTCTCCTGCTCGAACTCTGGATGTGGGCGGTACCGATCGTCTTCCTCGTCTGGCCGAACGTCTACGTCCTCGGCGTGAGCCTTCTGCCCGCAGCGCTCGCGGTTCCCTCAACCGATTCCGTCGTTGGTGGTTACCGGCTCGTGCTCACGCCGGATCGCCTCATCGGCCGCGTCAGCAGCGTGGTCACGACGGTCTCCTTTCTCCCCGTCCCGTTCGGACAGCTGCTCACTGGCTTCCTGCTCGGGGTGACGTCACCTCGCGTAACCGTTGCGTTCTTCGTTGCCGTCGCGCTCATCTGCGCGCTCGTCGCGACGCTAAGCCCGGCACTCCGCTCGCTGCCGAGCATCGCCGACCGTCCAGCCTGAGCCGCCGAAGGGGCCGCCCCGGAAGGGGCGGCCCTCCGCAGGCGCTCCGCACGGCTGGCGTGGGCGAGGTCCGGGGGCGATCACCTGGCGTTATCCGCTGGGCTGGATGTAGGAGCCGACGATCTGCCGGCACTTCCCCGCGAAGTTCGGACAGGTCAAGATGACGACCTGATAGCCCACGGCGGTGGGCGCCGGGACAATGACGTGATTTGGCTCGCTGTGCGGGCCGATGATGGTCCCGCAGTTTGGGCACTCCGTGAACTCCAGCTTCATCTGTTACCTCCAGCGTTACCACGACTCGGCGGCGTGACCGCGGCCTCCGGGCGAAACTGCCGGTTGCAGGGCGTTTCGCAGTCGGGGCGGCAGGATTTGAACCTGCGACCGCCCGGCCCCCAGCCGGGTGCGCTACCAGGCTGCGCCACGCCCCGAAGGGCCGCAGTATACCGGCGCTCTTCCGCCCCACCCCGCCACCGCGCGCGGAACCGTGCGCCCGTCTCGGCCGTCTGATCACCGTATGACCGAAGCAATCGCGATCACGCTCCCGCCCCTGGCCCGGCCCTCGGCGTACCATGCGCCGGTGCGACTTCGTGACGCATCCGACGAGTGGCTGGCCAAGCGGTCGGCACGGGGCGATGCGGACGCCTTCGAGCAGCTGGTGCTGCGCTACCAGGATCGGCTCTACACGCTCGCGCTGCGCGTCACGCTGTCCGACGCGGACGCCCGTGACTGCGTCCAGGAAGGTCTCATCTCGGCCTGGCGCGCGATCGACCGCTTCCGCGGCGATGCCCGCTTCTCGACCTGGATCTACCGGATCGTGCTGCGCAAGGCCTACGACACCCTCGACAAGCGCAAGCGCACAGCCGATCCGGTGGAGGAGATCCACGCCACCAGCCACGACCGCTCGTCCGACGACCGGCTCGACCTGATCGCGGCGCTTGGCGCGCTCGAGCCCGAGTTCCGGGCGGCGGCGGTGGCCTGCGACGTGATCGGGATGTCGATGGAGGAGGCGGCCGAGGCGCTGGGTGTGCCGGCCGGTACCGTCAAATCGCGGCTGCACCGCGCTCGCGCGCGGATGGCCGCGGAGCTGGAGGCGAACAGGGCGCCATGAGCGAACTCGAACCGGGACAGCACGACGAGATCGCTCGCCGGCTGCGGGACGAGGGCCCCGCGCAGGCGCCGCCGGACATCGCCGCCGAGGTGATGCGGCGCGTGCGCAGCGAGCCCCGCCCGGCACGCAGGGTGCGCGGGCCACTGACGAATCTGCTCGCGGCCGCCGTGATCCTCGCTGCGCTGGTGGTGGGGATCGCGAAGCTGGGCGGAACCGGCAGCGGGTCGGCCTCGGGTGGCGGCAGCGTCGCGGAGACAACCTCCAGCGGTGGCGTCGCCGCCGCTCCGGTGAAGCACGCCTATGCCGGGCAGTCCCTCGTGATCGCCGGCGTGCCGGTGACCGCCCTGCACGGAGCCGGGGCGATCGACGCGCTCGGCCCCGTGTACGACAGCGCGAAAGGGTGCCCGAACGGCCTGCTTGCCCAGCGTCGCGGCGTCACCCTGTTCGTCCCGGCTGGCTCGTTCTCGGCGGTGCAGCAGCAGCTGCAGTCCGCCAAGGCGCTTACCCCCTATGACACGCTTCGAGTTCGCGTGCGACTCCGGCGTGCGGCCGCGGGCGCCGCGACCGCCTACTCCATCACTTGCCCTTGACGATCTCCTCGTAGACCCGGTCGATCAGGTCGGGGCGCTTGGCCAGCGTCTCGGAGACCTTACGGATGCGGAACTCCCGGAAGCTGTCGGCCTTCACGCCCACCGCCCTCGCGATGCTCTGGATCACCGGGGTTGCCGGCACCGGCCGGTTGCCGTGAACGAGGTGGTTCAGGTACCCCGCCGACAGGCCGGTCTTCTCGGCCAGCGCGCGGTACGAGATGCCCTTGGTGCGCATCCGCGCGCCCAGCGCAACGCCGAACGGCTGGCTGCCGGCCGGCGCCGC
>JAWVEC010000134.1:0-3916 GCA_033856975.1 Gaiellales bacterium | reverse complement strand
CGTCATCTTGGTGCTGGTGCTGCTCGGCTACCTCGGCCGCGGCCGGCTCTCCTGACGACGGCACTGATCCCGGCGGTCGATCCGATCGCCGGGATCATCACCCCCCGTGAGGTCACAGCCAGTCGCGCAGGCGGGCCACGGCCAGCACGCCGAACACCACCACCACGATCACTGCCAGCACGATCCAGAAGTAGGTCGGGTGGTCGAAGAACGTGGGGTGGAAGTTCATGCCCAGCACACCCGTCACCAGCGTGGCCGGCAGTAGCGAGACCGACACCACGGTCAGGATGCGGACGGTGTCGTTGGTGCGCTGCGCCACCCGCGACATCAGCAGATCGAAGCAGCCGTCGAGGGAATCGCGGGTGGAGTCGACCGAGGCCATCGCCTGGCCGAAGCGCTCGCTGGTGGCGGCGAAGTGCTTCTGAGCGCGCTCGGTCATGACGTCGCTGAAGTCGGTGTGGGCGGGCCATGATACGACCTCCCGGTGTGCGGACAGCGCCCGTCGGATGGCCGCCGCCCGGCGGCGCAGCGTGGCGATCGTCTCCAGCGAGCTGTCGTCGGAGTTGTCGCGAAGGATCGCGAGGTCGAGTTCGTCGATCTCATCGTCGATCTTCTCGATCTCGAACATGTAGCGGGTGAACAGCCAGTCCAGCAGGAAGGCGATGAACGACCCGCCGTCGAGCGCTCCGACCCTGCGGCTGGTCGCGAGTCGCTGCTGAAACTCGTCAACGGCCGTCAGGCGCCGGCCGTGTGACGTGATCACCCAGTTGTGGCCGGCGGCCGCGTTGAGCGCCGCGCGGTCGTAGCCGTCTTCCGACCGCTCGAGCGCGAAGGCGTGCATTCCGATCGTCTCGCCCTGATCATCGAGCGGACCATTCTCCGTTCCGTCGTCGAGCAGTTGACGGAGGGTCTCGACCTCAAGCCCGACGGCGGCGGCGGCATCTTCCAGCTCGGCGTCGTCCGGCGCCAGCAGGTCGATCCAGAGCAGCTGATCTTCCCCGCGGCCCGCAATCTGCGCGTCGTCGAGCCCGGTTGTCTTGACGCCCCCCTTGCCATCGTACAGCTGGGCGGCCCCTGCGGTTGCGGACATGTGAACACGATACCCAGAGTTGCGGTTGGTCAACCTTCACGGAGCGGCGGAACGTGGTCTAGAGTCGCGCCCCCAACCCATTTCGGTCGACGTCGCGGCAGCGGCGTGGCGCAATGACGTCGCGCAAGGAGAGAGGCACCATCCGGCGACCGCCCAAGAACAGAGTCGTTAGCGTTCTCGACAGGCGGCGTGGGCGGATTCGCAGCCTGGCCGAGATCTCGAGTCCGGCGTCGACGCTGTTCGCGCTTGGCGCGAAGACGGCGATCGGGGCGGTGGTCGGCACGCTGATGGTGGTCGCGGCGACGGTGCCGCTGAGCAGTGTGCCGGCCGACCAGATCAGGCTCGGCACGGTGGCCTTCGTCTTTCTGGCGGCGGTGGTGATCGCGTCGTGGGTCGGCCGGCTGGTTGCCGGGCTCGCCACCGCCGCGGTGGCCACCTTCACCCTGGCGTTCGAGTTCGCCAACCCGAGCCACGCCGTGACGACCGTCGACCAGACGGCCGCGGTCGCGATCGTCGCCTTCCTGGCGCTGGCGCTGTTCATCTCGTGGCTGCTCGCCCGTCAGGACGCGGCCCGCGAGCAGGAGCGCGTCGCGCGGCGATCGCTGGGACTGATGGCCGCCGTCAGCGAGCGGCTGTCCGAGACGCTCGACTACGAGGCGACGCTGCGGGCTCTGGCCGACACGCTGGTGCCGGAGCTCGCGGACCACGCGATCGTTGATGTGGTCGACGATCGCGGGTCGATCACGCGGCTGGCGGTGGTGGGCGTGGAGTCCGAGGTCGCGCTCGGGCTCGAGCGCTATCCCCCCGAGCCTTCCGGCCCGAGCCCGGTCGCGGGCGTCATCAGGGACGGCCACTCACAGCTGTTCGAGACGATGGGCGACGCGATCCGCCAGGCGGCCGTGAACGACGAGCACCGGCTGAGCATGGAGCGTTTGGGAGGACTCTCGGCGATGGTGGTGCCGCTGCGGCTGTGGGGCGCTCCGCCGATCGGTGCCCTCACCCTCGTCTCGTCGCGGCGGCACTTCTCCCGCGACGACCTCGCTCTGGCCGAGGATCTGGCCCGGCGCGCGGCGGCCGCGATCCAGCACGCTCGGCTGTACCAGGAGCAGGCGACCATCGCCGACACGTTGCAGCGAAGCCTGCTGCCGGCACGGAGCCCGGCCATCGAGGGCGTGTCGGTGGCAACTCGGTACCGCGCCGTCGGTCGCGGCAACGAGGTCGGCGGCGATTTCTACGACATCTGGGAGATCCCCGACGATGGATTCGGGGCGGCCATCGGCGACGTCTGCGGCAAGGGAGCCGAGGCGGCCGCGCTGACGTCGCTGATGCGCCACACGGTGCGCACCGCCTCGATGCACGAGCCCACTCCCAGCAGGGTGCTGAGGGTGCTCAACGACGCGATCGCGCGACGGCTCGACGTCGACCGGTTCTGCACCGTGCTGTACCTGCATGCGCGGCCGACCGCGGCCGGGTTCCGGCTGAGGCTGGCGGCGGGCGGGCATCCGCTGCCCTACCTCGTCCGGCGGGACGGCGCCGTGACGCAGCTCGGCCGACCCGGCCTGCTGCTCGGAGTCTACGACCAGATCGAGGTTTTCGACTGTCAGTACGACGTTGTCGCGGGCGATTCGCTGGTGCTGTTCACCGACGGCGTCACCGAGCACCGCCACGATGGCGAGATGTTCGGGGAGGATCGGCTGCGCGCGGTGCTGCGCGCGGCGGCCGGCAGCTCGGCGGCGGGCCTGGTCGAGGCGATCGACGGTGCCGTTCAGGCCTTCTCCGACCTTCCGCTGCGGGACGATCTGGCGATCCTGGTGCTGCAGTTCGAACAGGCCGTGGCGGCCGGGTTTGAGGGCGCGCCGGTCGCGGGAAGCGAGGTCGTATGACGCATGCGCGCGAAATCGGTGGGCGGGCGGTGAAGGCGGTTCCCGAGACGATCGATCGGGCGCTGGGCGCTGGCGTTGGAATGGCGGTGCGCGCGCACCACGCCCGCCGCCTGCGACGCATCGGCTGGTCGGGCGCGCTGGATGGGTTCGGCGACGGCGCGGTCGAGTTCGGCTCGCCGGCCCGCAAGGGCAACCGCTGCGAGGTGCTGATCGACGGTGAGGACGCCTTCCAGCGCATGATCGACGAGCTCTCCCTGGCGACCTCTCACGTCGCCCTCACCGGCTGGTATGTCTCACCCGAGTTCGTGCTGCGGCGGGGCGCCGATCCCGTCGTGCTGCGAAACCTGCTGGCCGAGCTGGCGGAGCGGGTCGACGTGCGGGTGCTGCTGTGGGCGGGCGCTCCGCTGCCGCTGTTTCATCCGTCGCGAAGCGACGTGCGGCAGGTGCGAGAGTCGCTCTGCCGGGGAACCAGCGTGCGATGCGCGCTCGACAGCCACGAGCGGCCAATGCACTGCCATCACGAGAAGCTGCTGATCGTCGATGGCCGGGTGGCATTCGTGGGCGGCATAGATCCCACCACCAAGGCCGGCGACCGGCTCGACTCCCGGCACCATCCGGCACGGGCGGCGGTCGGATGGCACGACGTCACCACCTGCGTGCAGGGCCCGATCGTCGCCGACATCGCCAATCACTTCGCGATGCGCTGGCGGGAGGTGACGGGGGAGCGGCTGCCGGACACGCCGCCACCCGCGGCCGCCGGGGAGTCGACGCTGCGGCTGCTGCGGACGGTGCCCGAGCACATCTATCGCGCGCAGCCGCGGGGTGAGTTCTCGATTCTGGAGGCCTACGTGGCGGCGATCCGGTCGGCAAGGCAGCTGATCTACCTCGAGAGCCAGTATCTGTGGTCGGCGGAGATCGCGCAGCTGCTGGCCGAGAAGCTGCG
>JAWVEC010000133.1:0-4706 GCA_033856975.1 Gaiellales bacterium | reverse complement strand
TTCACCGGCCGAGAGGTTCTCAGTCACCGCCTTCTGAACTCGGCCCCGGAGTCTCGCGATGCCGGGGTGACCAACCCGCGCAGGCATGGCACTGGCTCCGGTATCTGTGCGCGCGACGGCAGCGTTTTCG
This sequence comes from Gaiellales bacterium, assembly GCA_033856975.1. Classification (GTDB taxonomy): domain Bacteria; phylum Actinomycetota; class Thermoleophilia; order Gaiellales; family JAICJC01; genus JAICYJ01. The sequence goes on along the minus strand of JAWVEC010000133.1, from coordinate 4,576 downwards.
CCCGGCACGCGGTTTGCCTCGGCACCTGCGTATACAAGAGCCGCTACCAGGGCATCCGCCGCGCTCGGTGTCAGGCCCTCCGCGCAAACGCCGCCCGTATCGACGAGGTATTTGGCCTCTTTGAGCCCGAGCCCGGTCTGTTGGCGAAGACTCTTGATGACGTTGATCTTCCGACGGCCAGGGTCGGACAGCACCACGTCATACGAGCCAGCTTCCACGTCTCCATTGGTGGGGACCTGGCCAGGGTCTGAGGGGGCTTCATCCAGTGCAGCCGGAGTCGCCGCCGTTGGCTGCGCCGCCAAGATAGCGCCGCAAGAGGCGCAGAACCGACCACCGTTCGGCTGCTCGGAACCGCATTGCATGCAAAACGCTGCCATCTATCGTTGTGAGTCTACCGTGCGCAACCGCGCCCTTCGGCGGGGCGGAACCCTTCCTGAGCGTGGAACAGCCGGCATCGCAGGGGAGCTGGCTCTGCCAAGCTCGGCGGCGCCCAAACGAGCGATGCTCGACGAAACGTAATACGCGGGTACCCTGTACACGTGAGCGAGCGGCTCCTCGAGTTGATCGTCACGGTCGAGGGGCGCGAGCATCGGTTTAGTGATCAACGGCTCGTCCGGCTGGGTCGTGATCCGGATAGTGACGTCGTCGTCGATGCGGCTTCCGTGTCGCGCCATCACGCAACGCTGGAGCGCGGGGCTGAGGGCTGGCTCTTCAGGGACGCCGGTTCCAGCTTCGGCAGCTACCGCAACGGCGGCGAGGTTCCGAAGCTCTTGATCCGATCCGGCGAGGCCCTGACGCTGTCGCTGGGCGGGAGTGACGGGGGAGCCGACGTCGAGGTGCACGTCTCGGCAGCGGCGACGGAGGCCACGCTGCCTTCGGCCAGCCTCGGCCGTCTGTCCGCCGTTCACCAGATCGCTGGCCGCACGACCCTCACCATCGGCCGCGACGACGACGCCGATATCGTCGTCGAGGGCGACCTGTCCGCCTCCCGTCGCCATGCTGAGATCAGATCCAAGGGCGACTCATGGGAGATCGCTGATCTCCACAGCCACAACGGCACCTTCCTGAACGGAGTCCGCATACACGGCGCGGCTCCGCTCATGGATGGCGATCTGATCGCTGTCGGCGCAGCCGTCTATCGGTTCGTCGACGGCCAGGTCGAGCAATACGAGGCGCGCGGTGAGGCATGGCTGCTCGCGCTCGACCTGTGCAGCGAGCTGCCGAACGGCCGCCGGATCCTGGATGGCGTCAGCTTCCCGCTCGCTCCAACCAGCCTGATGGCCGTTGTCGGCCCCTCTGGGGCGGGGAAGACCACCCTCTTGGGCGCGGTGACCGGCTTTCGTCCGCCAAGCTCGGGCAGCCTGATCTACGGCGGCCGCGACCTCTACGCGGCTCACGACGAGCTGCGCAGCCGCATAGGCTACGTGCCCCAAGACGACGTGCTGCATCCTGCGCTGACCGTGCGAGCTGCACTGCGGTTTGCCGCCCGGCTGCGCTTTGCGCCCGACGTCGACCGCCGCACCCGGGACGCCCGCGTGGATGAGGTGCTCGCCGAGCTGAATCTGACCGAGCGCGCGCGCGTGCGCATCGACCACCTGTCGGGCGGACAGCGCAAGCGCGTCAGCGTGGCCCTGGAACTGCTGACCAAACCGGAACTGCTGTTCCTCGATGAACCGACCTCGGGTCTTGACCCGGGCAACGAGGAGCAGGTGATGGGTCTGCTCCGGGAGCTCGCAGATGGCGGCCGCACCGTGATCGTCGTCACCCACAGCGTGCAGAGCCTCGAGTTGTGCGACCGGCTGTTGTTCCTGGCGGCCGGCGGTACCACCGCCTACTTCGGCACGCCGGCCGAAGCGCTCGCGTACTTTGCCCGGGGTCAGGCCGTGGAGCGGTTCTCCCAGGTGTTTCGGATGCTGGATGAGCAGCGCGACCGTGACTGGCGCGGCGAGTACGTGGCCACCGAGGAACATGCCGCGTACGTGGGCAGGCCGCTCGCGCGGGCCGAGTTCGAGGCGGGCCTGGCGGTTGTCCCACGCCGGTCGGCCCCGGCCGGTCAAAGCTGGCTGCGACAGCTGGTGGTACTGACGCACCGGTATGCGGCGGTGCTCGCCGCCGATCGCCGCAACCTGGCCATTCTGGCGATCCAGGCGCCACTGTTCGGGCTGCTGTACGTGGGCCTGATCGGCCAGCACAGGTTCTCCACCTCCTTCGGGCAGGAGGCGACGATGCTGATCTGGCTGCTCGTGGTCGGCGCGACGTGGCTGGGAACATCAAACGCGGTGCGCGAGATCGTCAAGGAGTACCCGGTGTTCCGGCGCGAGCGGTCGGTTGGCCTCTCGCCCTCGGCGTACGTGGCGTCGAAGGTGCTGGTGCTCGGCCCACTCACCGTGCTGCAGACCGTTGTCATGGTGCTGATCGCGATGTCACAGCAGCAGCTGCCGGCGGTCGACCCGACCGGGACGCTCGCGATTCCCCCAGGGGGATCGTATTTCGCCAACCCAATGGTCGAGCTGTGCGTCGACGTCGCGCTGGCGGGGCTGGCGGCGATGGCGCTCGGGTTGGCCGTCTCGGCACTGGTGAAGAGCTCCGACCGGGCGCTTGTGCTGTTGCCACTCTTGCTCATCACCCAGGTGATCGCATCGGTACCGTTCTTCGAACCCGGCTCGTTCGTCAATACGCTCGGCGACATCTCAAGCGCCCAATGGGGCACCTCCGCCGCGGCCTCGACCACCAGCCTGAACGACGTTCGAGCCGTCGATCTGGCCGGCGCGCAGGCGGGCCGCGAGGCCCTGTTCTCGGAGGCTCCCGACCGCAGCCAGACGGCGCGCAGCGTTACGCAGGCTGCGGCGGACGGTCGCAGCAGATGGCGGCACCGCCGCAACGCGTGGCTGACCTCGATTGGCTTCGAGGTCGCCCTGTCCCTGATCTCGATCGCGGCGGCGATCGTTGCGCTGCGGCGCCGCGACCGGGTACCGCAGATGAGGCCGGCATGAGCGGCGCAGACCGCAAGGTGGGCCGGTTCCGGATCCTCCACGAGCTGGGTCGCGGCGGCATGGCCACCGTGTATCTCGCCGAGCAGACCGATCTGGGGCGGCGTGTCGCCCTGAAGGAGCTGTCGAGCTTCCACGCCCGCGACGAGTCGCTGGCGGCCCGCTTCTTGCGCGAGGCACAGCTCTCGGGTTCGCTGACCCACCCCAACATCGTCACCGTCCACGAGTACCTGGTCAACGACGGCGTTCCGTACATCGCGATGGAGTATTGCCAGCGGGGATCGCTGCGGAGCTCGATCGGACAGCTCACGCTGGCGCAATCTGCGGGCGTGCTGGAGGGGGTGCTGGCCGGCTTGGCGCTGGCCGAATCCCGCGGCATCGTGCATCGTGATCTCAAGCCGGAGAACCTGATGGTGACGACCGAAGGCGGGGTCAAGATCGCCGACTTCGGGATCGCAAAGGCGCTGGACAGCGCCGCCACCGCCAACCTCACGATGACCGGGAGCACCGTCGGAACCCCGCACTACATGGCGCCGGAGCAGGCGATGGCGGCCGAGGTTGGCGCAGCCACCGACCTGTACTCGGTCGGGATAATCGCGTTCGAGTTGCTCACGGGGCGCGTTCCCTACGCCGACACGAACACACCGATGGCGGTGCTGCTGAGGCAGGTGAACGAGAAGATCGTCTCGGTACGCTCGATCAATCCCGACCTCGACCCGGCCATCGCTGAGTGGGTCGATGGGATGGTGGCCAAGCGTCCCGAGGACCGACCGGCCAACGCGGCCGTTGCGTGGGAGAGCCTGGAGGACGCGGTGCTCTCGGTGCTCGGCCCTCGCTGGCGGCGCCAAGCCCGCCTGCTCAAGAACCCCGACGAGCTGACAACGGCAAAGCCGCTGACGCCCGCGCCATTCGCCTCGCTGGGGAAGCACACGATGGACGCGCCGTCGCCGGCTTGGGAGGGTCGCGCGGCATCGCCCGAGCCGGGCGCTCCTGCAAAGAGTGCAGACACGCTACCCCCGGCCACCGCCGGCCAACCCCCGGTGGAGACCGAGCCACCGGCGCATGACCGGCCGCCGGCCGAGCCGGCACCCAGTCCGCCGGTACCAGTTGAGACGATGCCGCCCGCCGGTTCGATGCCGCATCTGACCGTCGACACGCCGGAGAGTCACGAGGCGGTGGTGGGTGCGGACGAGCCGCGGAGTGATCGCTCGCTGACGCCGTGGGTGGTGCTCGCGCTCGTCCTCCTGGTGGTGGGTCTGATCGCCGCCGGCGTGGCGATCATAGCCGTCCACAACTCACCCACCTCGGCGCCCACCGTCGATGGCACGACCCCTGCGCACGCCCTGCGCGTCACCCCTGGCGCGGCGGTTGATGTCGGCATTCGGCGGGTGGTTCTCGCCGGTGGCTCCAGCGGAGTCTGGCTGATGTCGCGGGGTGCGGGAGTGGAGCCCGGCACCGCCGCGCTGGTTGATGAGGCTGGGCATCCCGGGGCGTCGGTTCAGCTTGGCGGAATACCGGCCGGGATAGGTGTTGATACGACAGGCGCGTGGGTACTGGAGGTTCCCAGCTATCACAGCTCGGAGGTG
>JAWVEC010000132.1:0-9412 GCA_033856975.1 Gaiellales bacterium | reverse complement strand
GGCCGGCGCCGCCGCCTTCCTCACCGGGGCCCTCTTCGCTGGTGCTGCTGCTTTTCGTGCCACGTCAAGCTCCTTCCCGCAGGATGCTGCGCGCCTTCTCGGCGGCATCCCCCACGCTGGTCGAGGTCTGCTCGCGTGCCCGTCGAGCCTGAACGTCCACGGTGCCCTCAGAGACGGTGCGCTTCCCGACCGTCAGCCTGACCGGCGCGCCGATCAGCTCGGCATCCGCGAACTTCACTCCCGGGCTGAGGTCGCGATCGTCGAACAGCACCGAGATGCCGTCCGCCGCAAGTTCGGCGTCGAGCCGCTCCGCGATCGCGAACTGCTCGGAGTGGTCGTCGCCGATCACCACCATGTGCACCTCGTAGGGCGCGATCGCGCTCGGCCAGATCATGCCCTTCTCGTCGTTGCTCTGCTCGATCGCCGCGGCCATGATCCTCGCCAGTCCGATTCCGTAGCTGCCCATCACGATGGGATTCTCGACACCCGACTCGTCCAGGTAGGTGGCTCCCAGCTTGGCCGAGTAGGTGGTGCCGAGTTTGAATATATTCCCAATTTCGATCACGCGCTCGACGCTCAGGACGCCGTCGCACTGCGGACAGCCCTCGCCGGCCGACACCGCTCGGATATCCGCGAACTCGGGCGCGTAGTCGCGCCCGGCGGCGACGCCCAGCAGGTGGTGTCCGGTACGGTTGGCGCCGGACACGAACTGGCCCTCGCGCAGCGCCTCGTCGGCCACGATCCGCACCGAGACCGAGACGGGGCCGATCGAGCCTGGCTCGGCGCCGAACGTGGCGACGATCTCCTGCGGCGTGGCCGGGCGGTAGCCGCCGCCCAGCGCCCGTGTCGTCTTCAGCTCGTGGAGCCGGTGATCGCCGCGCACCAGCGCAAGCACGATCTCGCCGTCCTTGGACAGCACCATCGCCTTGGCTGTGGCGGCCGGGTCGATGCCGAGATGCTCGGCCAGGGCGTCGATGGTCGTGATGCCGGGCGTCGCGATCTCGCTGGGCGCGTCGTGCGCGGCCGGGAACTCCGGCGGCCGCGGCCGCGATCGCGCCATCTCGACGTTGGCGGCGTAGTCGCAATTCGAGCACAGCGCCACCTCGTCTTCGCCCGAGCTGCTGGGCGCCATGAACTCGTGTGCGCCCAGGCCGCCCATCATCCCCACGTCCGACTCCACCATCCAGTAGCGCAGTCCGCAGCGGTCGTAGATCCGGCGGTAGACCTCGATGTGCTGCTGGTAGCTGGCCTCCAGCCCCTCCATGTCGCGGTCGAGGCTGTAGGAGTCCTTCATCAGGAACTCGCGCGTGCGCAGGATGCCGCTCTTGGGCCGCGGCTCGTCCCGCTCCTTGGTCTGGATGTGGTACCAGACCTGCGGCAGCTCCTTGTAGGAGCGGATCTCGCGGGCGGCGTGGAAGGTGACGCACTCCTCGTGGGTCATGGCCAGAGCGTAGGGCTTGCCGGACGAGTCGTTCAGCTTGTAGAGCTGCTCGATGTCGTAGCGGCCGGTCGCCTGCCACAGCTCGGCCGGGTTCAGCACCGGCATCAGCATGCCCTGTCCGATCGTGTCCATCTCCTCGCGGATGATGCGGTCGATGTTGCGCATCACGCGCCAGCCCAGCGGCAGGTAGGTGTAGAGCCCGGCGCCCACGCGGCGAATGAAGCCGCCCCGCACCAGCAGCCTGTGGCTGACCGCCTCGGCGTCCGCCGGATCGTCCTTCAGCGTCGGGATCAGGGAGCGAGAGGCGCGAACGCCGCTCACTTGGCCGCAGCCGCCTTCGCCTTCGCCTTCGCTGGCGGCAGGTGGATCGGCCGCCCCAGCGCCACCAGCGCCGCCTCCTTGACCGATTCGGCCAGGGTCGGATGTGCGGCGATCGAGTCGGCCATCGTCTCGATCGTGGCCTCCGCCGAGATGCCGATCACGCCGGCGTTGATCAGCTCGGTGGCCTGCGGCCCGACGATCACGAGGCCCAGCAGCTCGCCGTAATGCGTCTCGTGGATCGTCTTCACCCAGCCCGTCTTCTCGCCGTACATCTGGGCGCGGGCGTTGGCGGCGAACGGGCTCCGGCCGACGGCGATCTCGTCGTGCGACTCGCGCGCCTGGGCCTCGGTCAGGCCGACGCCGGCGATCTCGGGGTCGGTGTAGATGCAGCGCGGCACCGCCGTGTAGTCGACCTCGGCCGCGTGGCCGAGGGCGTTCTCGGCCGCCACCTCGCCCTCGCGGAACGAGGTGTGGGCCAGCTGCCAGCGGCCGGCCACGTCGCCGGCGGCGAAGATGTTGGGGACGTTGGTGCGCATCGCGGCATCGGTGTTGATGCCCTTGCGCGGATCGAACTCGACGCCGGCCTGCTCGAGCCCGATGTCGGACGCGTTGGGGCCGCGGCCGGTGGCGACCAGTACCAGGTCGGCCTCGACCTGGCCGGCCGTGCCGTCCGCCGACTCGAAGTGCAGCGTGGCCGCCTTGCCATGCTCGATGCGGGTGGCGCGGGCGCCCAGGTGCATCGCGATGTCTCGCTTCTTGAAGGCCCGCTGCAGCTCCTTGGCAGCGTCGGCGTCCTCGGTCGGGATCAGGCTGTCCAGCATCTCGACGATCGTCACCTCACTGCCGAAGTGCGACAGGATCGAGGCGAACTCGACCCCGATCACGCCTCCGCCCAGGATCACGGCCCGGGTCGGCACGTCGGCCACCTCGAGCAGTCCGGTGGAGTCGACGCACAGCGGCCCGTCGATGCCGTCCACCGGCGGCCGCAGCGGGTGCGAGCCGGTGGCGATGATGGCCTGCTGAAAGCTGACCTGTTCGCCGCCCTCGACCGCGATCGTGTGGGCGTCCTTGAAGCTACCGCGGCCGGTCACGACCTCGATCCCGTTCGCCTTGACGACGCCGGTGATGCCGTTAACCAGGCCCCCGACGATCGTCTCCTTGTTCTTCTGAGTGGCCGAGAAGTCGAGCTCGACGCCGCTCACGTTCACGCCCAGCTGGGCGAAGTCGTGGTGCGCCTCGCGCAGCGCGTGCGCCGTCTGCACCCAGACCTTGGTCGGTATGCAGCCGATCGTGATGCAGGTGCCGCCGATCCGTCCCTGCTCGATCAGCACCACCTTCGCGCCCAGCTGCGCGGCGCGGATCGCGGCCGGATATCCGCCCGGCCCGCCACCCAGGACGGCAACGTCACACTCCATCAGACTCCACTCCTCCATCGATCGGTCGCGGTGCGAGGGGATCGTATCTCAGGCCCGGTCACCGGTCCCACCATGCCCACCCGCCCGTCACAAATCCGTCACAGCCGCGTCACGCCCGGGCGGGGAGTGTTTGACTCCAATAATTGGGGCGCGGGGGGAATCGGCTCAACCATGAGGGCAAATGGTCACAAAGTGGTCACGGGGAGGTGCCGATTGGGCGGGGAGTGTCTGGAACTCCTTTCATAGTGACGGGTGGATGATCTGGCGAGTGGCGCGCCAACAGGAGGCGGCGGCGCGACGACGGCAATATCGGGAATATTGCCGAGGAGTGACGGCGATCTCCTGCGCCAGCGCGACGCCGCCAGGCGCCGCACGGCACTATGAAAGGAGTTCCTGCACCAGCAGCGGATGAAGCACCTCGACCAGCTCGTCGAATGCGTCCCAGTAGACCATGTGGTCGGAGCCCACGCCCTGCTCGTCGAAGCGGTCGCCCAGGTCGGCCGACAGGCTCTCGCGCAGCCCTGGGTGGACGTAGTCGCTGAGCGTGCCCGGTACCAGCAGCAGCCGGCCCGGCCAGCCCGCCAGCGACGGCACCGGCCGCGCCATCTCGCTCCAGGCGCAGATCACCGCCGAGCGGCAGTAGCGAAGCCGGAAACGGCCGTCCTCGCCCTCGACCAGCGCCACGGCCAGATCCTCGTCCACCACGTCCTTCGCGTGCTGCGGCCGCGCCGCCATCCGCTCAGCCCGGGCCAGCTCGCCGGTCGGCCATCCCTCGTCGACGCGTACATCCTCGGCCGCCTCGCGCATCTCGTCCCCGGGCAGCGCCACCGCCGGATCGAGCAGCACCAGCTCGGACACCCGGGCCGGCTCGGCTGTCGCCAGCGCCAGCCCCAGCAGCCCGCCGAAGCTGTGCCCGATCACCGTGCAGCGCTCGATGCCCTCGGCGTCCAGCGTCTCGACCAGGTCGGCGACGTGCTGCTCGACGTGCCAGGGCGCATCCCAGGTGGAGTGGCCGTGGCCGCGCAGATCGGGAGCCAGCCAGCGACGCTCGGGGATCCCCCGCTCGCCCAGCCGGGTGAAGCGGGCGCCGTGCCCGGTCACGCCGTGCAGCGCCAGCAGCGGCTGGCCGTCGGCGGCGCCGAACCGGTGCAGGTGCAGAACGGCTATGGCAGCTGCTCGCCCTCGGCGCCGATCCAGGCCAGCGTCGCGCCGACCGGGTACTCGCCGCCCTCGTCCGCTTCCACCCGCAGCAGCACGCCGTCCGCCTCCGCCTCGACCTCCTGCGTCACCTTGTCGGTGTCAAGCTCGTACAGCGGGTCACCGCGCCGCACGCCGTCGCCGACCGCGACCAGGAACCGGATCAGGATCGCCGACTGCATCTCGTCGCCCAGCTTTGGGACTGTCACCGCCGTGGCCATCGCCTGCGAGTCTACCCGCTACTTGATCTAAGGTTTCGCCTATGGCCAAGGCGGTGGAGACGGCGATCGAGACGCTTCAGGATTCGGAGACGGCATACCGGCTGTTTCGGATGATGGCGCTGATCAGGCGCTTTGAGGAGCGCACCGAGGAGCAGTACACGCGCGCCCGCATCGGCGGCTACTGCCATCTCGCCATCGGCGAGGAGGCCTCGACGGTGGGAGCGATCGACGCCATGCAGGAGGGCGACTGCCTGTACGCCAGCTACCGCGACCACGGCACGGCGCTGGCGGTCGGCAGCCCGCCCACGGCGGTGATGGCCGAGCTGTTCGGCAAGGAGACGGGCGTCGCGCACGGCCGCGGCGGCTCGATGCACCTGCTCGACGTGCAGCGCCGCTTCTTCGGCGGCTGGGGCATCGTCGGTGCCCACCTGCCGATCGCTGCTGGCACAGCGCTCGCACTCAACTACAACGAGCTGCCCCACGCCGTGCTGTGTCAGTTCGGCGACGGCGCAGTCGAGACCGGCTCCTTCCACGAGGCGCTCAACCTGGCCGGAATCTGGGACCTGCCGATCGTGTTCCAGATCATCAACAACCAGTACGGCATGGGCACCTCGGTCGAGCAGTCGGCCGCCGAGCCCGAGCTGTGGCGACGGGCGGCCGCCTACCGGATGCACGGCGAGCGTGTCGACGGCAACGACGTGCTGGCCGTGCGCGAGGCGACCGCGCGGCTGCTGGCCGAGGCCCGCGAGCAGCGCCGCCCGGCGCTGCTGGAGACGATCACCTACCGCCAGCGGGGGCACAGCGTGGCCGATGCCGGAAAGGTCTACCGCAGTGCCGAGGAGATCGCGAGCTGGCGCAAGCGCGATCCGATCACGCGGTTCGGCCTGTTCTGCACCGAGCAGGGGCTGCTCACCGCCGAGCAGATCGAGCAGGTCTGGGCCGAGGTCGCGGCCGAGGTGAAGGCAGCGATCGACGAGGCCCTCGCGGCCGCCTTCCCCGACCCAGACACGCTCTACGAGCACGTCTACGGCGATCCCGCCTGGCGTGAGCAGTTCGCCCGCATGCAGGCCGGGGCGCCGTTCGGCGAGCGCGGAGAGGAGCGATCGTGGCAGACCTGACCTACCGCGAGGCGCTGCGCCGCGCACTTGACGAGGAGCTGGAGCGCGACAAGGACGTCTTCCTGATGGGCGAGGAGATCGGTCGCTTCGAGGGCAGCTACAAGGTCACGGCCGGGCTGTGGGAGAAGTACGGCGAGCGCCGCGTGCGCGAGACGCCGATCTCGGAGGAGGGCTTCGTCGGCGCCGGCATCGGCGCGGCCATGATGGGGCTTCGACCCGTGATCGAGATCATGACCATCAACTTCATCCTGGTCGCGATGGACCAGGTGATCAACCACGCCGCCAAGATCCGCTACATGTTCGGCGGGACGGTCGGCGTGCCGCTGGTGATCCGCGCCCCCGGCGGCGCCGGCGCCCAGCTCACCGCTCAGCACTCCCAGAGCCTGGAGGCCTGGTTCGCGGGCTGCCCCGGGCTGAAGGTGGTGGCGCCGGCCTCGGTGGCGGACGCCCATGGCATGCTCAAGTCCGCCATCCGCGACGACGACCCGGTGCTGTTCTGCGAAAACCTGGTGATGTACAACGTCACCGGCCCGCTGTCCGACGATCCCGACCACACGGTGCCGCTGGGCCGCGCCGCCGTCGTCCGCGAGGGCCGCGACCTGACCCTGGTCGCCCACTCCTACACCGTGCAGCGCGCCCTGCGCGTGGCCGACAACCTGTCCCGCGACGGGATCGAGGTCGAGGTGGTCGACCTCCGCTCGCTGCGCCCGCTGGATGCCGAGACGGTGGCCGAGTCGGTGCGAAAGACGAGCCGCGCGCTGATCGCCGAGGAGGGCTGGTCGACCTACGGCATCGGTGCCGAACTGGCCGCGCGCATCCACCGCATCTGCTTCGACGACCTGGACGCCCCGGTCGAGCGGGTCGGCGGCGCCGAGGTGCCGATGCCCTACTCAAAGCCGCTCGAGCTGGCGGCGCTGCCGCTCGAGGCCAAGATCGAATCCGCCGCCCGTGCTCTGCTGGCAGAGTGCGGCATCACCTGAACCGCATGGAGGACACGTGTCCGAAGAACTCGTGATGCCCAGGCTCTCCGACACCATGGAGGAGGGCACCATCGGCCGCTGGCTGGTGCACGCGGGCGACTCGTTCAGCGAGGGCGACGTGCTGGCCGAGATCGAGACCGACAAGGCCACCATGGAGTTCCAGGCCTATGACGCCGGCACCGTCCTGAAGATCCTGGTCGACGACGGCGAGTCGGCCGCCCTGGGCAGCCCGATCGCGATCATCGGCGCCGCTGGCGAGGAGGTGCCCGATCAGGAGTCCGAGGCACCGGCCGAGGCCCCGGACGAAGCACCGGACGAGGCCCCCGAGCCCGAGCCCGAGGCAGAGGCGAAGCCGCAGCCGGCCAAGCGGCAGAAGGCCGCGGCCAAGGCCGCCGCCGGCAGCAACGGTTCCAGCGGCGAGGCGGCGGTGGCGCTCAAGGTCTCGCCGATCGCGCGCCGCATGGCCGACCAGGCAGGCATCGACCTGGCCGCGCTGGCCGGACGCGGCAGCGGCCCCGAAGGCCGGGTCGTGAAGGCCGATGTCGAGCGCCTATTGGAGGCTGGGACGGCGACCACCGCGGCCCCCGCCAAGCCCGCTTCCGCGCCGGCCGTTGTGCCGGACGACGCCGAGCTGCGCGACCTGACGCCGATGCTGAAGGCCATCGCTTCCCGCATGTCCCAGTCCAAGCAGACCGTCCCCCACTTCTACGTCGAGTCGGAGATCGATATGACGCGGGCGATGGAGCTGCGGGCCGAGTTGAACGCCGGGCTGGCCGACCGGGGCGAGAAGATCAGCGTCAACGATCTGATCGTCCGGGCCTGTGCGATGGCGCTGATCGAGCATCCCCAGGCCCACCGCTCCTACATCGACGGCCGCCACGCATACCACGCGCACGCCAACATCGGCATCGCGGTCGCGCTCGATGACGGCCTGATCGTGCCGGTGGTGGTCGCCGCCGACACGCTCACGGTGCGCGAGATCAGCGCCGCCACCCGTGACCTGGCCGGCCGCGCGCGGGAGGGCAAGCTGAAGCAGCGCGAGATCGAGGGCGGCACCTTCAGCGTCTCCAACCTGGGCATGTTCGACGTCGCCAACTTCGAGGCCATCATCAACCCGCCCGAGTCGGCGATCCTGGCCGTGGGAGCGACAGTCACGCGGCCGGTGGCGGTTGACGGTCAGATCACCACCCGGCAGATGATGCGCGTGACGCTGTCCTGCGACCACAGGGCCTGCTCGGGGGCGGACGGCGCGAAGCTGCTTCAGACCGTGAAGCGGTACCTCCAGGCTCCGGCGCTGCTGCTCGCTTGAGCACCCAACCGCCGGTACACTCGAACCTCATGCAGCTCACTGACGTCATGTCGACCAACCTGATCTCGGTCTCTCCCGAGACGCGGATCGGCGAGGCGGCGCGCAAGATGGTCGACTCCGACGTCGGCGCCGCGATCGTGCTGGCGCCGGGAGACAAGCTCGTCGGCGTGATCACCGAGCGCGACCTGATGCGCTGCGTGAGCGAGGGCACCGAGCCGAACACGCCCGTCTCGGATCGCATGACCCGCCACGTGCTGACCGCCGCTCCCACCACCGAGCTGGCCGAGGCGATGGCACTGATGGTCGACGGGCACTTCAGGCACCTGCCGGTGGTCAACGAGGACGGCAACGTGATCGGCCTGGCCTCGATGCGCGATCTGATGGCCTACACCTCGCTGCGCCTGCGGCACGGAAACCTGGGCTCCGACGACGACCTCGACCCGGCCGAGGTGATCGCGACGATTCACCGCATGAGGACGGGAGCGGCTTAGCCGCTCCCGTGGGTGCCAGACTTCAATGTGTCAGCGGGGTCTATCCCCGCTGACACATGGGTGCCAGACTTCAGTCTGGCACCCCCCAGCCGTAACGCCCCGAGTACCGCACGGCGGCGAGCGACTGCACGGTCAGTGCGCAAACGCGACTGCACAATCAGTACGCCAACGCGACTGCACACTCAGTGCGCCAACGCGACTAAACCTGCCACTCCCCACCCCGCAGCACCGCCACCCGCTCCCCGTCCACCGTCACGCCGGTCACGGCCACGTCGTTCGAGCCGATCATGAAGTCGAGGTGGATCTCGCTGCGGTTGACGCGGTCGAGATGCTCGTCGCCCACCGCCCAGTCGAGGCCGTTGCCGAGCGCGATGTGGCTGGCCGCGTTCTCGTCCAGCAGCGTCTCGTAGAAGACCGTGTTGAGATGGCCGATACGGCTGTCGCCGTCCACCAGCGCCACCTCCCCCAGCCGGGACGCGCCCTCGTCGCTGTCGGCTCTGCGGCGCAGCATCTCGGCGCCATGTTCGGCATCGATCGACACCGCGCGCCCGCCCTCGAACGTCACCTCCAGCCCTCGCACCACCGTGCCGGCCACGTCGAGCGGCTTGGTGGAGCGCACGTGGCCTTCGGTGCGGGTCGGGTCGGGTGTCGTGAACAGCTCCTCGGAGGGCAGGTTGGGCCGATGCGGAATACCGGTCACGGTCTCGATGCCACCGGCGATGAAGCGCGAGCTGGGCAGCAGCCCCACCGTCAGGTCGGTGCCCGGACCTTCGAAGTGCAGGGAATCGAAGCGGCGCTCGCTGAGCCGGTCGGCCACCGCCGAGAGCGCTCCCATGCGCGCCGTCCAGGCGGCCACCGGGTCGGGCTCGTCCAGCCGGCAGACGCGCTCGATCTCGGCCCACAGCTGGTCGAGCGCGGC
>JAWVEC010000131.1:0-24356 GCA_033856975.1 Gaiellales bacterium | reverse complement strand
CCGCGCGCGATCACGAGCCGCTGGATCTCGTTGGTGCCCTCGCCGATCTCGAGCACCTTGGCGTCGCGGTAGAAGCGCGAGATCGGGTACTCGTCCATGAAGCCGTATCCGCCGTGCACCTGCAGCGACTCGTTGCACACGCGCCGCGCCAGCTCGCCGGTGTACAGCTTCGCGATCGCCGCCTGCTGCGCATAGGGCCGTCCGCGGTCCTTCAGCCACGCGGCCTTGTGCACCAACCCGCGTGCGGCCTCGATCTCGGTCGCCATGTCGGCCAGCTTGAACTGCACCGCCTGGAAGCGGCCGATCGGGCGGCCGAACTGCTCGCGCTCGCCCGCGTAGCGGAGGGCCAGCTCGAACGCACCCTGGGCCATGCCAAGCCCGATCGCCGCCACGCCGATGCGGCCGCCGTCCAGGATCTCGAGGAACTGGCGGAAACCGCTGCCGCGCGGGCCGAGCAGGTTGGCCTCGGGCACGCGGCAGCCGGCAAAGGTCAGCTCGCGCGTGTCCGACGAGCGCCACCCCATCTTCTTCAGCGGCGCCGACTGCTCGTATCCCGGCGTTCCGTTCTCGACCACGATGTTCGAGATCTCGTCATCGCCGGTACGGGCGGTCAGGGTGACCAGCGCCGAGATCGGGGTGCCGGCATTGGTGATGAACATCTTCGCGCCGTCGATCACCCACTCGCCGCCCTCCAGACGGGCGGTGGTGGTGGTCGCGCCGGCGTCGGATCCGGCGCCCGCCTCGGTCAGGCCAAACGAGGCCAGCCGCCGGCCGGATGCCAGATCGGGCAGCCAGCGCTGCCACTGCTCCTCGTTGCCGAACAGGTGGATCGGCATCGTGCCGAGCGAGGTGTGGGCGGCCACGGTGATCGCGAACGAGCTGTCGACGCGGGCCAGCTCCTCGATCGCGATCGCGTATGCCAGCGTGTCCGACCCGGCCCCGCCCCACCGCTCGGGGAGGGGGATTCCCAGCAGCCCCAGCTCGGCTGCCTCGGATATCAGATCGAGCGGGAACGTGCCCTCGCTGTCCAGCCGCTGGGCCTGCGGGCCGATCCGGCTCTCGGCGAAGTCGCGCACCGTGTCGCGGAACAGGGCGTGCTCGTCGGACAGGTCGAAGTCGAGCGCCATCAGCAGAGCGACTCCGCCAGCTCGACAAGCAGCCGTACGCCGTAGCCGGTGCCGCCCTTGCCCACGTAGTCACCGCGGCTGCGGGCGAGCTCGGCGGTACCGGCGATGTCCAGGTGCCCCCACGCCCCCTCACCGGCAAACTCCTTCAGGAACTGACCGGCGTAGCTGGGGATCGCCATCCGTTGCGTGGAGCTGTTGGCCAGGTCCGCGATCGGGGATCGGATCAGCCGCCGAAAGGTGTCGTGGAGCGGCAGCTGCCAGGTCGGCTCGCCGACTCGCGACCCGGCCGCGGCGATCTGGTCGAGCCACTCCTGGTCGGTGCCCATCAGCCCCGCGTGATAGTCACCGAGCGCGACCACGACGCCGCCGGTCAGCGTGGCAAGGTCGACCAGGTGGGTTGCGCCCAGCGAGCGCGCGTGGTGCAGGCAGTCGGCCAGCACCAGCCGCCCCTCCGCGTCGGTGTTGGTGATCTCGATCGTCTTACCGTTGGCGGCGGTGACAACGTCGTCGACCCGAAAGGCGTTCGTGTCGATCATGTTCTCGGTCGAGCCCACCACGGTCACGAATCGCAGCGGCAGCTCCAGCTCGGCGATCGCGGCGCTGGCCTCGAGCACCGCGGCGGCGCCTGACATGTCGAACTTCATGCCGACCATGCTGGCCGGCGGCTTCAGCGAGTAGCCGCCGCTGTCGAACGTCAGGCCCTTGCCGACCATGCCCAGCACCACCTGCCGCCGCTTGGCGGGCCGCTGCGGAGTGTGGCGCAGCACGATCAGCCGTGCCGGCCGGCTGGACGCCTGCGCCACGGCCGCGAATGCTCCCATGCCGCGGGCGGCGATCTTGCGCTCGTCCCAGACCTCGACCCGCAGCGTGGGGTGGGCTCGGGCGATCTCCCGGGCGCGCTCCGCCAGCTGCTCGGGGCCGAGCTCGTTGGGGGGCGCGTGCTGCAGGTCGCGGGCGCGGTTGACCGCCTCTGCCGTGACGGCCGCCCGCCGGGCGGCGGCGCCCGCCGTCCGCTCGGAGGAGAGGATCGTCAGCGAGACGGGCGGCTTGGGCAGGTCGCCGCGGTTGCGCGTCTTGTACCGGTCAAAGCGGTAGCCGCCGATCACGACGCCGTCGACGATGCAGCGGGCGGCATCCGCCGCCGGCAGCGGCAGGTCGTCCGCCACGAAGGCGATCGAGCGGCCGCGCGCGCCCATCAGCGCCCGTGTGGCGGCTCCGGCCGCGTTTCGGATCGACTCGGCGCCGGCCTTCGCCGGGCTGCCCAGACCCACCACGGCCACGCGCTTGGCGCGCACGCCGCGTCCTTCGCTGTGCAGCAGCGTCACCTGGCCGGCCGCGCCGCGGATCTCGCCCGCCTTCACCAGCCGCGCGATCTCGCCGCCAAGGGCGGCGTCCAGGGCCGCGACCGCGCCCTCGAGAGTTACCGGCTTGGTGACGGCGACCGCCAGCAGATCGGCGGGTGCTGCGTCCGCGGAGGCGGCCGAGGTGGTGATCTTCATGAGTCCTCGCTGAGGTCGGGTGAGGGAACCGCGGAAGGGTATCCTACGGGCCGCCATGACCGAGAGAGCGACGACGAACGACACCAAGATCCTGCACTTCGGCCTGGCCGCGGACGGCGCCTACCCGCATGACCGGCCGCAGCACTCGCCGGCGGGAGCGCCGGTTTGACGAACTGCCCGACGTGCGGAAGCGTCGTCCCCGAGGGTGCGCGCTTCTGTCCGTCGTGCGGCCGCGCGCTGGGGGTTGGGACGGCGATCGAGGAGCGCAAGCTGGCCACGGTGCTGTTCGCCGACCTGGCCGGCTCGACCGAGCTCGCGCTGCGGGTCGATGCCGAGCACCTGCGCGCCTTCCTGGCTGACGTCTACCGCGAGCTGGCACAGGCGGCGGCCGCGTTCGGCGGCACGGTGGAGAAGTTCATCGGCGATGCGGTGATGGCGGTGTTCGGCGTCCCCCAGGCCCACGAGGACGATCCCGAGCGGGCGGTGCGGGCGGCGTTGACGATGCGCTCGCGGCTGGTGACGGTCGCCCGCAGGCACGAGGTGGACGGCGTACTGCGGGTCGGCATCTACACCGGCGTGGTGGTCGCCGGCACCACCCCGGGACACGACTTCCTGGTCACGGGCGAGGTCGTCAACCTGGCCGCGCGGCTGCAGCAGGCCGCCCTGCCGGGCGAGGTGCTGGTGGGCGAGCCGACCTTCCGCGCGCTGCAGCCGCTGGTGCGCACCACCCAGCCGCGCTCGCTGGTCGTGAAGGGGCGCAGCGGCCCGATCGTCGGCTACGCGGTCGAGAGCGTCGCGCCGGCCACCGCCTATCGCCGGCGCCGGCAGCCGGGGCCGTTCGTCGGCCGGTCCGGCGAGCTGCAGCTGATCGCCTCGCTGGTCACGCGGGCGGTCGAGCATCGCCGCGCGCACCTGGTGACGGTGATCGGCGAGGCCGGCATCGGCAAGAGCCGGCTGGCCGAGGAGGTGGTTGTCGACCTGCAGCACCATCCCGAGCCGCCCGCGGTCTGGATCGGGCGGTGCATGCCCTACGGAGAGGGCGGGCCGTATGCGCCGCTGTCCGAGGTGCTGCTGCGGGCTGCCGACGTCCCCAGCGACACGCCGCGGGAGGAGGCGCGCAGGCAGGCATCCGGCCAGCTGATGGCGTTGCTGGGCGAGGACTCCGAGCAGACGATCGCCGATGTGCTTCGCACCGCGGGGCTGGGCGATGCGCGCGAGCAGGTCGACGATGACGAGGACCTGGAGGGGATGGGCCGCGGCCGTGACGCCTGGCGGCAGGTGCTGATCTCCCTCGCGGAACGGCGGCCGGTGTTGGTGGTGCTGGAGGACGCTCACTGGGCGGAGCCCGCCCTGCTCGACCTGATCGAGTCGCTCGCCACCGGCCAGGCCCGGGTGCCGCTGGTGCTGCTCTGCCTCGCCCGCGACGACCTGCTGCGGGCGCGGCCGTCCTGGGGAGCGGGCCTGCGCAACTCGACCGTTGTCACGCTTGACGCGATAGACGACGCGGCCATGCGGCGGCTGGCGGAATCGCTGCCGTCGGGCGAGGATGGGCCGGCGAACGCGGTCGATCTGGCCGGCGGAAACCCGTTCTTCCTGGAGGAGATGCTGGCGATGGCGGCCGAGGGCGGCCGCTCGATGCCGCCCACGGTGCAGGGCGTGATCGCCGCCCGCCTCGATCTGCTGCCGGTGGACGAGAAGCAGTTCATCCAGCGCGCCGCGGTGATCGGGCGGACCTTCGGCGTCGAGGAGCTGGCGGTGGTGAACCCGGACGGCGGCAAGCGGCTGGTCGCGAACCTGTCTCGCCGCAGCCTGCTGGTTCCGCTCGGATCGGGCTGGGGCTTCAAGCACGTGCTGATCCGCGACGTGGCCTACGAGTCGGTGCCGCGCAGCGAGCGCGCCCGCCTCCACCTTGAGCTGGCGCGCTGGTTCGAGCAACGGCCGGATGCCGATTCGCAGACGGTCGCCGGCCACTACGCGTCGGCCGTCTCGCTGGGCACGGCGGCGGCGCGCGGCGATGCGGTGCGGATGCTGCTTCGGGCGGCGTCCGATGCCCGCGAGGTGTACGCCCACGGGCTCGCCCTGCGCCAAGCCAGCCTGGCACAGTCGCTTGCGCAGAACGATCGCGAGCTGTCGCTGGCGGCCGAGGCGGTGGCCGACGCGTGCTGGATGGCCGAGCGGTTGGACGATGCCTTCGCAGCCTACGGCACGGCGCTCGAGCACGCGCACGCCGCCGGGCTGGGCGATCGCGACATGGCTCGGCTGTCGTGGAAGTGGGTCGATCTGCCCACTCGCTGGGGCGGCGCCCAGCTCGCCACGCCGCCCACCCGCGAGGCGATCGCGGCCGAGATCGACGCCGGCCTGCGCAGCGCGCGGGCGGCCGGCGCCGAGACGCTGGAGGCACGGCTGCTGGTGGCCAGCGCGCTCTTGGTGTGGCGCTTCGAGACCGAGCTCGAACCGCAGCAGGCGGCGCTCTCGATCGCTGACGAGGCACTTGCTCTGGCCGAGCGGCTGGGCAATCCGCTCGTGATCTCGGCCTCGCTCGATGCCCGGTCGGCGCTGCTGCATGCGCTTCGCCGCTACCGGCAGGCGGCGGTCGCCGACGAGCGCAGGATGTCGCTGATCAAGCGCATCTCGTCGCGTGAGGAGCAGATGGACATCTGTGCGGCCGCCGCCCGCACGCGTACCGCGCTGGGCGACTACCAGGGAGCGGTGGCGGCGGCCGACCTGGCCGACGAGCTGGTCGCCGGCGGCGACCAGCGCTGGGTCGCGTTCCCCGCCCGGACACGGATCGAGGCCTACTTCTACTGGGATCGATGGGACGAGGCGCTGGCGGCGCACGACCGCTTCCTGGAGGTGTTTCGCAGCGGCCAGCGGCATCGCCGCATCAACGTTCCCGGCCTGGTCGGCGGGGTCGGGGTGGCGATCCACCTGCTGCGGGGCGATCACGAGTCGGCCGACACGATCGAACGGCGGCTGGGCACGGGTGCGCCCAGCCACCTCGACCTGATCGTGTCACACGCGCTGCTCGGCTGCGGCGAGCCCCAGCAGGCCCTTGACCGGGTTGGCAACGTCCGGCTGTCGCGCGTCTGGGTGCTGGCGATCCAGGCCGAGGCGCAGGCCGCGCTGGGGCGGTGGGACGACCTCGACGCGACGCTGGCCGCGCTCGACTCGATGGAGGGCGTCGAGGAGCTGCCGCGGGTGGTGGCACAGATCGATCGCGCCCGCGGCATCGCCGGCGACGAGCTGGCGCTGGGCCGCGCCGAAGCGGCCTACCGCCAGCTGGGCTGCACCTTCGAGCATGCCCGCTGCCTCGAACTGCTGGGGCGGGTGCCGGAGGCACGGGCGGTGTACGAGCTGCTGGGAGCCGAGCCGGCGCTGGGCCGCTGCGGCAGCGGCCGCAACGTCCGCCGCTGACAGCCCGCCCAACCGTCACCGCCTCGTCACACCTTCGCGACTCCCATCACCCCCGCGTGCCGATTTACTCCCAACTCCCCGCACAACTATTGGAGTCAAACACTCAGCAGGCGGGATTGACGGTTCTGTGACCGGATCGTTGCAGTTCGGCCGGATGGTTGGGCGAAACGTCTCCGCAGGCCAATTATTGGAGTCAAACACTCCCCGCCCGGGCGTTGCGGAATTGTTGCCGGACTGTGCGGGTTTGGCGCGGTCAGAGGATGCAGGCGGAGTTGGCGGCGCCCGGGCTGGACGGCGCCCAGACGCTCGCCAGGCCGACGCCGTCGACCGCGCGGAACTGCACCACATAGCTGCCCGTGGCCGTGAACTGGATGCTCGTTCCCGTGACAGCCGCGCCGTAGCTGACGCCGTTGTCGGTGGAGACGCGGTACTCGTAGTGGTCGAGGTTGCCCAGGGCGTCGGTCGATCCCGAACCGGTGATCGCCATCGAGGCGGCGTTCAGCCACGTGGCGGAGCCGCCGCTGACGGCGGCGGCGGTGGGGGCGGTGCGGTCGATGCGGACGGTGTTGGATGCATCGGCCAGCGCCGGCGACCAGGCCGAGGTGTTGCCCGCACCGTCGACAGACCGGAACTGCACGATCGTGGAGCCCTCGCCGGTGACCGCGCCGGTGGCGCCGTCGACGCCGGTTGACCAGGTGGTGCCGGAGTCGGCGGACGAGCGGAACTGGTAGTGGTCGACCCCGGCCAGAGCGTCGGTCGACCCGCTGGCGAATACGAGGATGGCGGGAGTGCTCTGCCAGCCGGGCGGCGTGATGCCAACGGTGGGATCGGACGGCACCGTGCGGTCGAGCCGCACCGTGCCGGTGGCGGAACCGGGCGACGGTGCCCAGCCGGACGGGTTGCCGGCCGTGTCGACGGCCTGGAACTGCACCAGCGTCTGACCCTCCGCGGTGACTGTGACCGACGTGCCGGTGACCGGCGACGACCAGCTGACGCCGCCGTCGGTCGACTCGCGGTGGCGGTAGTGGTCGACGCCGAAGCCGATGTCGATCGAGCCCGATCCGGTGACCGTGACCGAAGCCGCGGCGCTCCAGCCGGCCGACCCGCCGGATGCCAGCGGGTCGCTGGGGCCGGAGCGGTCGATCCGCACCGTGTTGGCGGCGCCGGACGACACGGGGGCCCATGCGCCGGCGTTGCCCGCCGCGTCGACGGCCCGGAACTGCACCAGCACCTCGCCCTCCGCGGTGACGGTGTCGCTCGAGCCCGTCTGCGCCGGCCCCCACGAGCTGCCCGCGGTCGCCGACTCGCGATGCTCGTAGTGATCGACTCCCGAGCGGGCGTCCGTCGCTCCCGAGCCGGTCACCGTCTCGGAGGCGATGCCCTGCCAGATCGCCGAGCCTCCCACCACGACGGCGGCGGTGGGCGGCGTGTGGTCGAGCCGCACCAGGTTCCCGGCCCCGTTCGCGGCCGGCTGCCACGGGGAGGTGTTGCCGGCCTTGTCGACGCTCCGGAACTGAACGTACGTCTCTCCCTGCCCCCTGATCGTCGCGACCGCTCCGGCCGTTGCCGAGCTCCACGCGGAGCCGTCTGTCGCGCTCCGCCACTGGTATCCGGCCAGCCCGCTGAGCGGATCGCCGGAGCCGCCGGCCGCGATCGCCGCCGTTGCCGGAGACCGCCATGACAGCGAGCCACCCGAGACGGCCGGATCGCTGGGAGCGGCGGTGTCGACCAGCCAGGTGAAGCTGGTGGTGGTTGTGACCTTGTAGCCGTTTCGGACGCGGATCGTGAAGGTGTGGTGGCCGTCTGCCATGCCGCGGTAGCGGGCGGGGTGGCCCGGGCAGTAGGTGTAGGCATGCGAGTCGATCTTGCAGCGCGTCTCGCCGACGATCCCGGTGGTGCTCCAGCCGAAGCTGGCGGCAGGCAGATGTGTGACGGCGGCGGGATGGGAGACGATCGTGACCGTGATCGCCCCCACAGCGGTGTGGGGCAGATTGAGCGGTGACGCCGAGGCCGGTGTCGGCGAGCCCAGCGCGAGCGTGCACGCGGCCGCAGCGACAAGCGTGCGCCGCAGGGCGCACCATCGGTACTCAATTTTGGCCAACATCCTTTTCGACCATCTCCTACTTGCACATCCATGTGCTCGTTAAGGGTTTTCGTCGCTCAGGAGGCCGAATTGAGGCGGAGGCCGGGGCGAGCATGTACCGTGCCCCGCGAACCCGACGTACAGGAGCGCACTCCATGGCCAATCAGACCGCCACGATCGAGACCAACCACGGCACGATCGAGCTCGAGCTGTTCACAGACGACGCCCCCGAGACGGTTGCGAACTTCACCAAGCTGGCCGGGGAGGGCTTCTACGACGGCCTGGTGTTCCATCGCGTGATCCCCGACTTCATGATCCAGGGCGGCTGTCCGCAGGGCACCGGCACCGGTGGGCCGGGCTACACGTTCGAGGACGAGCAGAGTGGACACCCGATCGTGCGGGGAACGCTGGCGATGGCAAACGCGGGCCCCAACACCAACGGCAGCCAGTTCTTCATCGTCACCGCCGAGGCCACCCCCTGGCTGGACGGCAAGCACACCGCCTTCGGCCAGGTGACGTCCGGCTTGGATGTGGTGGACAGGATCCAGTCGGTCGACCGCGACGGCCGCGACCGGCCGACCGACGACGTGCGGATGGAGAAGGTGACGATCTCCTAGCTCGCGGCTACGCCAGCTGGGCGCGGATGAACGCCGCGGCCTCGGCCAGCGCCCGCTCATCGACGCCGGTCTCGCAACCCTCCGAGTGCAGCCACGCCACCAGCGCCTCGGTGGCCAGGTTGCCCGGCGCGCCGGGCGCGAACGGACAGCCGCCCAATCCGCCCGCGGATCCGTCGAAGCATGTGATGCCGAGCCGCAGCCCGACGGCGGCGTTCTCGATCGCACGGC
The DNA here is from genome assembly GCA_033856975.1 of Gaiellales bacterium. GTDB lineage: Bacteria > Actinomycetota > Thermoleophilia > Gaiellales > JAICJC01 > JAICYJ01. The sequence continues at coordinate 15,388 of JAWVEC010000131.1, read as the reverse complement.
CGTGCGTGTCGTGCAGGTGCAGCGCCAGCCGGTCGGCGCCCAGCCGGCTGATCAGGCGCCCGACCAGGTCGGCCACCTGGCCGGGAGTGGCGACGCCGATGGTGTCGCCGATCGAGACCTGGTCGCAGGTCTCCGCCAGCGCCACCGCCACCCGCTCCACGCTCTCGGCCGGAACATCGCCCTCGTAGGGGCAGCCGAACGCGGTCGAGACGTAGCCGCGCACCCACATGCCCTCGCTGCGCGCGGCCATGGCGACCGCCGCATAGCCGTGCAACGAGTCGTCGATGGACATGCCGATGTTCCGCTGCGAGAACGTCTCGCTGGCGGCGGCGAACACGGCGATCGCGTCCGCACCGGCAGCCCGCGCCCGCTCCAGCCCGCGCATGTTCGGCACCAGCACGGGATAGCGCACGCCCGGCCGGCGCTCGACCAGCGGCAGCAGTGCGTCGGCATCGGCCAGCTGCGGGACGGCCGCCGGGCTGACGAACGACGTCACCTCGACCACCGGCAATCCGGCGTCCGCCAGCATCGCGACGAAGCGAGCCTTGACCGCGGTGGGCAGGATGGCCGGCTCGTTCTGGAGGCCGTCCCGCGGGCCGACCTCGATCACCGTCACGCGGCCGCTCTGAGCCGCGCTCACGCATCCACCTCGATCAGCCGCTGCCCCGCCGCCACCAGCTCGCCTGCCGCCACCAGCACGGCCGAGACGACGCCCGCCGCCGGAGCCACCACCGACAGCTCCATCTTCATCGCCTCCAGCAGCACCAGCACCTGGCCGGCGCTGACCTCGTCGCCCTGCTCGACCAGCACCCGCTGCACCGTGCCCGGCATCGGCGCGGCCAGCGATCCGGCCGCCGCCGCGGCCACCGGCTGCTGGTCGTCGGCCGCCAGCCGGTACGCCCAGCCGCGGTAGAGCGCGAGGCCGCCGGACACGATCACGCCGCTCGGCTGCGCGACCGAGCCGAACGCGTGCCAGACGTCGCCGCCCGTCGCCGACGCACCCGCGGGAAGCGCCGGCACCAGGTCGGGCGACCACCGCTCGTGCACGAACTCGGTGGTCGCCTCGCCGGCGCGAAACAGCTCGTCCTCGAGCACCCAGCGCAGGAAGCCCAGATTGGTGGTGACGCCCAGCACCACCGTCTCGGCCAGCGCCGCCGAGAGCCGCTCGACGCAGGCGTCGCGATCCTCGGCGTATGCGATCAGCTTGGCCAGCAGCGGGTCGTAGCGCACCCCCACCCGGTCGCCGGAGCGCGCGCCTGTCTCGCAGCGGACTCCGGGCCAGTGCGGCAGCGAGAAGCGAAGCAGCGTGCCCACGGCGGGGACGAAGCCGGCCGCCGGATCCTCGGCGTACAGCCGGCACTCGATCGCGTGCCCGCGCGGCGCCACGTCCTGCTGCTCGAGCTCGAGCGGCTGTCCGGCCGCGATCTCGATCTGCGCCCGCACCAGGTCGATGCCGCAGACCGCCTCGGTCACCGGATGCTCGACCTGGAGCCGCGCGTTCAGCTCCAGGAAGCACCAGCCGCCGTCGCCGGCGAGCAGGAACTCGACCGTGCCCGCACCCACGTATCCGGCCGCCGTCGCGACGGCCAGCGCAGCCGCACCCAGCTCGGCGCGCAGAGCATCGTCAACCGCGGGCGAGGGCGACTCCTCGACGATCTTCTGGTGGCGCCGCTGCAGCGAGCAGTCGCGCTCGCCCAGGTGCACGGCGCCGTTGTGCTGGTCGCACAGGATCTGCACCTCGACGTGGCGGGCGCCGGACAGCCTCCGTTCGAGGAAGACGCGGTCGTCGCCGAACGCCGCCAGCGCCTCGCGACGGGCGGCCGCCAGTGCCTCGGGCAGCTCGTCCGGGTCGGTCACGGCCCGCATCCCGCGCCCACCGCCGCCGGCCGCGGCCTTCACCAGCAGCGGCGTGCCCAAGCGGGCGCCCTCGGCCAGCAGCGTCGCGTCGTCCAAGGCGACGCCGGCGTAGCCCGGCACAACCGGAACGCCGGCCGCCTCCGCCAGCCGCCGCGCCTCGACCTTGTCCCCGAGCGCGCGCATCGCCGTGGGCGGGGGGCCGATCCACGTCACCCCGGCCCGCTCGACGGCGGCTGCGAAGTCGGCGTTCTCGGCCAGGTAGCCGTAGCCGGGGTGCAGGGCGTCGCATCCGGATGCAGCCGCCAGCAGCGCCCCCGAGTCGAGGTAGCTCGGTATCTCGATCGCCTCGTCGGCCAGCTCCACGTGCAGCGCGGCGCGGTCGTCGGGCTCGAACACGGCCACCGGCTGGATGCCCAGCTCGCGGCAGGCACGGATCACGCGCACCGCGATCTCGCCGCGGTTCGCGATCAGGAGTCGTCGGATGTCCACGCCGGCTCGCGCTTCTCGAGGAACGCCGTCAGCCCCTCCTGGCCCTCCGGCCCCGCGCGCAGCGCCGCGATCCGCTCGGCCAGGTCGGGCAGCGTCAGCGACATGGTTGCGTCGCGCACCAGCCGCTTGCTCTCGGCGATCGCGGCTGGCCCGCAGCGCTCGAACCCGGCCGCCGCCTCTGCCACGGCGGCGTCCAGCTCGGCGGCCGTGACGACGCGGTCGACCAGGCCCATCGCCAGCGCCTCATCGGCGCCGAACCGGCGCCCGCTGACGAACAGCTCGCGGGCTCGCCGCGGCCCGATCGCCCGCAGCACGTAGGGCGAGATCATGGCCGGGATCAGCCCCAGCCGCACCTCGGTGAAGCCGAACGTGGCCGTGTCGACCGCGATCGCGAGATCGGCGCAGGCGACCAGCCCCGCCCCGCCGCCCAGCGCGTGGCCGTTGACGCGCGCGATCACGGGCTTGGGGCAGCCGTCGACGCTGGCGAACATCGCCGCCGCGGCGTTGGCGTCGGCCACGTTCTGCTCGTGAGTGAGGTCTCGGCTGGCGCGCATCCACTCCACGTCGGCGCCGGCCGAGAACGCGTCCCCGGCGCCCGTCAGCACCAGCACCCGTGAGTCGTCCGCCCCCAGGCCGGTGAAGAGCTGCGTCAGCTGCGCGATCAGGCTGGGGCCGATCGCGTTTCGCACCTCGGCACGGTTGATGGTCACGGTCGTCACCGCTCCGACGCGGGACAGCAGGATCTCGCTCACATCCGGAACACCCCGTAGGTCGTCTCCCCGGCCGGCGCGTTCGCGGCCGCCGCCAGCCCCAGCGCCAGCACCTTGCGCGTGTCGAGCGGGTCGATCACACCGTCGTCCCACAGCCGCGCCGTCGAGTACCAGGGCGAGCCCTCCCGCTCGTAGTCCTCGACGATCGGCGCCTCAAACCGGCGCCGCTCATCCTCGCTCATCTCGCCCCGCACCGTGGACAGGACGCGCGCCGCCTGCTGGCCACCCATCACCGAGATGCGCGCGTTTGGCCACATCCAGAGCTGGCGCGGCGAGTAGGCGCGGCCGCACATGGCGTAGTTGCCGGCTCCGTGGCTGCCGCCGATCACGACCGTGAACTTGGGCACCTCGGCGCAGGCGACCGCCGTCACCATCTTGGCGCCGTCCTTGGCGATGCCGCCGGCCTCGTACTCGCGGCCGACCATGAAGCCGGCGATGTTCTGCAGGAACACGAGCGGGATGCCGCGCTTGGCGGCCAGCTGCACGAAGTGGGCGCCCTTCAGCGCCGACTCCGAGAACAGGATGCCGTTGTTGGCAACGATCGCCACCGGCATGCCGTGCACGTGCGCGAAGCCGCACACCAGCGTCTCGCCGTATAGCGCCTTGAACTCGTGCATCAGCGAGCCGTCCACGATCCGGCCGATCACCTCGCGCACGTCGTAGCTCTGGCGTGGGTCGCGCGGCGCCACGCCGTGCAGCTCGGCCGGCTCCAGCGCCGGCGGCTCCGGGTCACGGAGCGGGCCGGGATCGGGCCGGCGGGTGGCCAGGTGGCGGACGATCTCACGCGCGATCTGAAGCGCGTGGCGGTCGTCGTTGGCCAGGTGGTCAACGACGCCCGAGACGCGGGCGTGCACGTCGCCACCGCCCAGCTCTTCGGGCGTCACGTCCTCGCCGGTGGCCGCCTTCACCAGCGGCGGCCCACCCAGGAAGATGGTTCCGGTGCCGCGCACGATCACGCTCTCGTCGCACATCGCGGGCACGTAGGCGCCGCCGGCGGTGCACGATCCCATCACCACCGCCACCTGGGGGATACCGGCCGCCGACATGTGGGCCTGGTTGTAGAAGATGCGGCCGAAGTGGTCGCGGTCGGGGAAGACGTCCGCCTGCATGGGTAGGAAGGCGCCGCCCGAGTCGACCAGGTAGATGCAGGGCAGGTGGTTCTGCTGGGCGATCTCCTGAGCGCGGAGGTGCTTCTTGACGGTCAGCGGGTAGTAGGTGCCGCCCTTCACGGTGGCGTCGTTTGCGACGATCACGCAGGGCGTACCGGCCACCGGCGCGATGCCCGTGACGATGCCGGCGGACGGCGCCTGATCGTCGTACAGCCCCTCGGCGGCGAGCGCGGACAGCTCCAGGAACGCGGCGCCGGGGTCGATCAGAAGCTCGACCCGCTCGCGGGCCAAGAGCTTGCCGCGGGCGTGGTGGCGTTCCACCTGGGCGGGGCCGCCACCGGCGTGCGCCCGCTCGAGGCGCCGGTCGAGATCGGCGACGAGTTCGCGCATGTGCTCGCGGTTGGCCTGGAACTCATCGCCGCCCGTGTCGAGGTGCGTTTCGATGCGCGGCATCCGCGGCGCAATCTACCCCGCGCGGCGGTCGGGCCGGGCAGACTCAGGCCAGCGGCAGCTGCACCGTGAAGGTGCTGCCGGCGCCCTCGGTGCTCTCCACCGAGATCTTGCCGCCGTGCCGCGAGACCAGCTCGCGCGCGATCGCGAGCCCCAGGCCGGCACCGCCGGACTGGCGGTTTCGCGCCTCATCAGCGCGGTAGAAGCGCTCGAACACGTGCGGCAGCTCCTGCTCGCCGATGCCGATGCCGGTGTCGTGCACCGTCACCAGCGCGTTGCTGCCGTCGTGCCGCGCCTGCACGTGGACGCGGCCTCCGCTGGCCGTGTAGCGGACTGCGTTGTCGAGCAGGATCACGATCACCTGGCGCAGCTGCTCGCCGTCGCCGCGCACGATCAGATCGTCGGCGGTGGCGACGCCCAGATCCAGACCGTGCTCCGAGGCCAGGGGCTGGAACGAGGCGACGGCGGTCTCGATCAGCGCGCCCAGGTCGACGGTGGCCAGGTCGCCCTGCCCGTGTTTCTGGCCGCGGGCTACCGCCAGCAGCGAGTCGACCAGCGCCGAGAGCCGGTCGGTCTCGCCCACGATGTCGCGGGCCTCGGCGTTGTCGGGCTGCTCCTGCTGGAGGTACTCCGCGTTGGCGCGGATCACGGCCAGCGGCGTGCGCAGCTCGTGCGAGGCGTCCGACACGAAGGCGTGCTGGCGCGCGAACGCCACCCGCACCGGAGCCAGCGACTTGCCGGCCAGGAACCACCCGCCGATGCCCGCCAGCAACACGCCGCCGGCGCCGCCGATCAGGAGGCCGACGAGCAGGTTGCCCAAAGCCTGGTGCTCGGGCTCGACGGACCTCTCGACCTGGATCAGGGCCATATCCGGGCCCTGCTTGACACGGATTGAGTAGACACGCTGCCTGTCGCCCGATTCCCCGACGGAGCGCATGTCGCTGCCATCGTTGAAGGCCGCTCTGAGTGACGTCTGGTCGAAGTGCGGATGGCCACCGGGCTGTGGGAATGACGACTGCTGGCTGGCAGAGACCACGGTCACCGTATAGGGGCCGGTGGAGAGGGCGGTGACGTCGACCTTACCCTGTAGCAGCCACTGCTGTGCGGCACGCCGCGCAACCTGGTGAACGCCATTGTCGACGCCGTTCAGCAGCTGTTCCCGAACCGCCACGTACAGTGCGGTCCCCAGCACGATCAGCACCGCGGTCAGAGCCCCCGTGTACCAGGCTGTCAGCCTGATCCGGGCCGGAGTGAAGAGCCGGTCCTCAATCCCCTCGGCGGAATGCATACCCGAGCCCTCGCACGGTGCGGATCGGATCGGCGTCGATGCCCGCCGCCTTCAGCTTGCGGCGCACGTAGTGGATGTAGATGTCGACCACGTTCGAAGCGGGCTCGAAGCCCTCACCCCACACCTCTTCGCGCAGCTGGTCGCGCGACAGCACCTGGCCCGCGTTTCGCATCAGGTACTCAAGCAGCGCGAACTCGGTGCCCGTCAGCTCGACCACGTTGTCGTTCACGCGCGCCTCGCGGGCGCCGGTGTCGAGCACCAGCGAGCCCGCCTCCAGCAGCTCGGGCTGCGCGCTTTGGCGGCGTCCCAGCGCGCGCAGCCGCGCCGCCAGCTCGCCCAGCGAGAACGGCTTCACAAGATAGTCGTCGGCGCCCGCGTCGAGGCCGGCGATGCGGTCGGGAACGGCGCTGCGCGCGGTCAGCATCAGGATCGGCACCGCGTTTCCGTCGGCCCGCAGCTGCCGGCAGACCTCGACCCCGTTCAGCTTCGGCAGCTGGAGATCGAGCACGATCGCATCGAAGCGGCCGTCGCGGGCGGTGCGCAGGCCCGCCTCACCGTCGAACTCGGACGCCACGGCAAAGCCGTTCGACTCGAGCGACTTGGTCAGGATGCGGACGAGCGGCTGGTCGTCCTCCACCACGAGAACCTGCATTCGACGAAGGGTACCGGCCCGTGATTGGTCGTGGGTTGAGGGAGAGCTGGGCGATGTGTGATCCCGTGCCTGGCAACGCGGAACGCGGTGCCTGGCACGTTCGAGCCGCGGCCGACGGTCGTTGTAGCTCTGGCGGTTGCAGGGCGCCGAGCGGTCGTTCTGTTCGCTGCACCGCGTGGGGTCCAGCTCGGTGGTGCCAGGCACCGGCCTTTCGGCCGTTGCCAGGCACCGATTCGCTACAGCGCAGCCGCGATCTCCCGCACGAATGACTCCAGCGCCTTTGGCCCGCCCTGCTCGGACACCTCGATCGCCTTTGAGCCGATGATCACGCCGTCAGCGCCGGCGTCCATCACCGCCCGCGCCGCCTCCGGCGATGAGATGCCGAAGCCCACCAGCAGCGGCAGTGGCGTGTGGCCGCGCACCCGCGCTATCAGAGGCGAGACTCGGTCGGACAGCCCTACGCGGGCGCCGGTCGTGCCGGCCACCGACACCAGGTAGACGAAGCCGCCCGCGCCCGCACAGGCCAGCTCGATCCGCTGGTCGGTGCTGGTCGGCGCCAGCAGCGGCACCAGATCCAACCCGGCGGCGCGGCACCCCGCAAGCAGCTCGCCCGCCTCGTCGTGCGGCACGTCCGGCACGATCAGGCCGTTCGCCCCGGCGGAGGCCGCGTCGGCGCAGAAGCGGGCCTCGCCGTACGCCATCACCGGGCTGGCGTAGGTCATCGGCACCAGCGGCACCGCCACCCGCTCTCGCAGCCGGGAGATCAGCTCGAGCGCACGCACCGTCGTCATGCCGCCCGCCAGCGCACGCTGGCCGGCTCGCTGGACGGTCGGGCCGTCGGCCAGCGGATCCGAGAAGGGGATGCCGATCTCGATCGCGGTCGCGCCGCCGCGCACCGCAGCGGTGGCCAGCTCGACCGTGTCTCGGTCGGCCATCAGATAGATCACAACCGCCGGGCGCTCGATCTTCACGCGTTCTCCTCCCGCTCCTCGACCGAGTCCACGTCCTTGTCGCCGCGGCCGGACAGCCCCACCACGACGATCTCGCCCGACCGGGCGCGGTCGAGCGCCAGCCACAGCGCGTGCGCCGACTCGAGCGCGGGGATGATGCCCTCGCGGTGGCAGAGCAGATGGAAGGCCTGGAGCGCCTGGGCGTCGGTCACCGGCACGTACTGCGCACGGCCTGTGTCCTTCAGCCAGGCATGCTCGGGGCCGACGCCGGGATAGTCGAGCCCGGCCGAGATCGAGTGCGTCTCGAGCACCTGTCCATCCGCGTCTGCCAGCACGTAGCTCTTGGACCCGTGCAGCACCGACACGCGACCCTCGGACAGCGTCGCGGCGGTGCCGTGGTGATCGCCGCCGGCCTCGGCGCCCAGCAGGCGCACGCCCTCGTCGTCGAGGAAGGGGTGGAACAGCCCGATCGCGTTCGAGCCGCCGCCCACGCACGCCACCACCAGGTCGGGCAGCCGGCCCTCGGCCGCGAGCACCTGCTCGCGCGCCTCGCGCCCGATCACCGTCTGCAGCTCGCGCACCAGCATCGGGTAGGGGTGGGGGCCGGCCGCCGAGCCGATCAGGTAGTGGGTCGTCTCGACGTTGGTGATCCAGTCGCGGATGGCCTCGTTCATGGCGTCCTTGAGCGTGCCCGATCCGGCCGTCACCGGGATCACCTCGGCGCCCAGCATGCGCATGCGAACGACGTTGGGGCGCTGGCGGCGGATGTCCTCCTCGCCCATGTAGACGTGGCACTCGAGTCCGAACCGGGCGCAGACCGTGGCGCTGGCGACGCCGTGCTGGCCGGCGCCGGTCTCGGCCACGATCCGGCGCTTGCCCAGCCGCACCGCGAGCAGTGCCTGGCCGACCGCGTTGTTGATCTTGTGCGCCCCGGTGTGGTTGAGATCCTCGCGCTTCAGGTACAGGCGCGTGCCGGGCGTAGACTCCATCAGCCGCTCGGCCAGGTAGAGCGGCGAGGGACGGCCGACATAGTCGCGCGCCAATCCGTCCAGCTGGGCGTGGAAAGCCGGGTCGCTCCAGGCCGCCGTCCAGGCGGCGGACAGCTCGTCCAGGGCGCCCATCACGGTCTCGGGTACGAAGCGTCCGCCGAACTCGCCGAAGCGTCCGCGGGCGTCGGGGTAGGTGCTGCTCATGCTGCGTCCTTCGCGTTGCGGATGAACCGTTCGATCAGCGTGCGATCCTTGATGCCGGGCTGCGACTCGACGCCCCGCGCCGTGTCGACCGCCCACGGCGACGCTGTGCGCACCGCCTCGGCCACGTTGTCGGGGTCGAGCCCGCCAGCCACCATCACCGGGCCGCGCACGGTCGCCGCTCGCTGCCAGTGCTGCCGCAGGTCGTCGAGCGTCGGCACCACCCCCATGGGACGGTCGAGCAGAACCGGTACGCCGTCGGGCAGCGGCGGCAGCGGCCGCTGCCGGAACGCGACGATCACGCCGTCGGTGCGGTCGGGGATGCCGTACACCTGGACCAGGTCGAAGTGATCGTGGATGTCACGCGGGACGAGGTGCAGATCGACGTAGACGGCCACGCTGCGCACGCCCTTGGGCACCCGTGCCGCCAGCTCGCGTGCGCGTTCGGGGCCGAGGCCGCGAGGGCTGGAGCGGACGACCACGAAGCCGACCATATCGGCACCGGCCGAGACGGCGTCATCCACATCCTGCTCGCGGGTCAGCCCGCAGATCTTGACCAGCACCTCAGCCACGCGGCACCCCCGCCAGCGCCGCCAGCAACGCCGGATCGCGCATCAGCGCAGTGCCGACCAGCACGGCGTCGGCACCGGCAGCGGCCGCGGCCTCCACGTCGGCCCGCGTCTCGATGCCCGACTCGGCCACCGACACGACCTCCCGCGGCAGCGAGCGCAGCAGATCGAGCTGCCGGTCACGGTCGATCTCCAGCGTCTTCAGGTCGCGCGCATTGACCCCCACCAGACCGCTGCCGAGCGCCAGCGCGCGCTCGAGCTCGCGCTGGTCGTGCGTCTCGACCAGCGCGTCCATGCCCAGCAGGGCCGCCGTCTCGATCAGCCTGCGGGCCTCGTTATCGGTGACCATGGCAAGAATCACCAGGATCGCGTCCGCGCCGGCCAGGCGCTGGCGGGCAACCTGCTCCGGGAACACCGTGAAGTCCTTGGCGATGGCCGGGATCGAGACCGCCGAGCGCCCCAGCGTGAGGTCGTCCAGCGAGCCGTCGAAGTCGCGCCTCGCGCACAGCACCGAGAGGCAGGCCGCGCCGTCGCGCTCGTAGCGGGCGGCGGTGGCGGCGACGTCCACGTCCGGAGCGATCGCGCCCTGCGAGGGGGAGCTGCGCTTGATCTCGGCCACCACGGCGACCTGCCCGCCTGCGGCAAGCGCCTCGGCGAAGCCACGCGTCGGTTCGGGCGCGTCGCGGCGCAGATCGCCGCCGATGCGGTCGAGGTAGCCGCTCACGACGCCTCTGCGCGGGCGGTTGTGAACTCGACCAGCCGGCGCAGCGTCTCGGTTGCGCGGCCGTCGTCGATCGCGTCGCGGGCATCGCGGACGCCGCTCTCCAGCGAGCCGCTGACGCCGGCCACATACAGGGCGGCGCCGGCGTTCAGGATCACGGCGTCCCGCCTGGGGCCGGTCTCGCCGTCGAACACCGTGCGCACGATGGCGGCGTTGTCCGAGGCGTCACCGCCCAGCAGGTCGTCCGGTGTGCCCGGGCCGGCGCCGAACTGCCGCGGGTCGACGGTGCGCAGCGTGATCTCGCCGTCGCGCAGCTCGGCGACCAGGTTCTCACCGGTCGGCGTCAGCTCGTCCAGCCCTCCCGCGCCGTGCACGACCAGGGCGTGCTCAGCGCCCAGCAGCGCCAGTACCTGCGCCATCGGCTCGACCAGCGCACGGTCGTAGACGCCGACCAGCTGGCGCCGGGCACCGGCCGGGTTGGTCAGCGGCCCTAGCAGGTTGAAGACCGTCCGCACCCCCAGCTCGCGGCGCACCGGCCCGGCGTGCCGCATGGCCGGATGGTGCGCCTGCGCGAACAGGAAGCCGAAGCCGACCTCGTCGATGCAGGCCGCCACATCGGCCGGGCTCAGGTCGATGCGAACGCCCAGCGCCTCGAGCACGTCGGCGGAGCCGCAGCGCGAGGAGACGGCGCGGTTGCCGTGCTTGGCGACACTTGCGCCGGCGGCGGCGGCGACCAGCGCCGCCGCGGTCGAGATGTTGAAGGTGTGGCTGCCGTCGCCGCCCGTCCCGGCCGTGTCGACCAGCGTCGAGTGTGCCGGCGTGGCGGGCTCGGCGTGGGCGCGCATGGCGCGCGCACAGCCGGTGATCTCGTCCACCGTCTCGCCCTTCATGCGCAGCGCGACCAGAAAGCCGCCGATCTGGGCCGGCGTGGCCTCTCCGCCCATCACCTGCATCATCGCGGCATGTGCCTGCTCGGACGAGAGGTCAGCGCCGTCCACCAGCAGGCGGATCGCGGTGTCGATCACGGCGTCGCCGCCATCTGCAGGAAGTTCTCGACCAGCGTGCGGCCGTGCGGCGTCAGCACCGACTCGGGATGGAACTGGACGCCGTGGGTCTGCTGGCTGCGATGGCGCACGCCCATCACCTCGCCGTCGGGGGTGTGCGCGGTCACGACCAGCTCGTCCGGCACCTCGAGCGCCGCCAGCGAGTGGTAGCGGCCGGCCTCGAACGGGCTGGGGAGCCCGGTGTAGAGGGACGAGCCGTCATGGCTGACCTGGTCAGGCTTGCCGTGCATCAGCAGCTTCGCGCGATCGACGCGGCCGCCGTACAGCTCGACGATCACCTGGTGGCCGAGGCACACCCCCAGGATCGGCAGTCTCCCCGCGAAGCGGCTGATCAGCTCGGCCGAGATGCCCGCGTCGCGCGGTGTTCCCGGGCCGGGCGAGACGACCAGATGGGTCGGCTGCCAGGCCTCGGCCCGATCGCCGCCGATGGCGTCGTTTCGCTCCGTACGCACCTCGGCACCGGCCGACGCGATGTAGTCGACCAGGTTGTAGGTGAAGGAGTCGTAGTTGTCGATCACAAGCACCCTCACGGCCCGTACACCCCTGTCTCGGCCTGGTCGATCGCTGCGCCCAGCGCCGCCACCTTGTTCAAGCACTCGTCGTGCTCCGCTGCAGGGTCGGAGTCTGCCACGATGCCGGCCCCCGCCTGCAGGTGGGCGACACCGTCGCGCATCACGATCGTGCGTATCGCGATGCAGGTGTCCATGTCACCGCCGAAGCCGAGGTAGCCGACAGCGCCCGCGTAGCCGCCGCGGCGGCGCCCCTCGAGCTCCGAGATGATCTGCATCGCGCGCACCTTGGGCGCCCCTGAGACGGTGCCGGCCGGGAACGTCGCGCGCAGCAGCGCTGCCGCGTCGCGGTCGGCGCGGATCTCGCCCCGCACGCTGGAGGCGATGTGCATCACGTGCGAGTAGCGCTCGACGTCCATGTAGCGGTCGACCCGGATCGAGCCCGGCAGGCAGACTCGGCCGAGGTCATTGCGAGCCAGGTCGACCAGCATCACATGCTCGGCCCGGTCCTTCTCGGACGCCAGCAGCTCGGCCGCCAGCGCCTCGTCCTGGGCGCGGTCGGCGCCGCGCGGACGCGTGCCCGCGATCGGCCGCAGCTCGCAGGTGCCGTCCATGTCCAGGCGCACGTGCGTCTCGGGCGACGAGCCGACCAGCTGGAACTCGCCGCTGTCGAGCAGGAACATGTAGGGCGACGGGTTGACCGCCCGCAGCGCCCGGTAGATCGCAAACGGCGATGCCCCGGTGTGGCGGCGCACCCGCTGCGAGGGCACGATCTGGAAGGCGTCGCCGGCGGCGATGTGTTCGCGGGCGCGCTCGACCGCCGCCATGTACTGCGAGCGTGTCGTCTCGGAGTGCGACTCGCCGGGTGCGAGGGGCGGCGCGTTGACGGCGGCCGGCGGTTGGGCCAGCGCCGCCTGCAGCCGCTCGACCTCGGCCGGGGAGCCGATCAGCGAGACCGTCCGGCGGACGTGATCGAACGCCACCACCGAGTCGGCCAGCATGAAGCGCAGCTCCGGCAGCCCGGCGTCGTCGGGATGCGCCGCTGGCAGCGGCACCGGCTCCAGTCCGGCCACCCAGTCATAACAGATGTGGCCGACCGCGCCGCCCACGAACGGGGGCTCGCCCGGCGCTGGACCGGGCCGCGATGCCGCGAACGCGACCGCCTGCTCGAGCGACTCGGTGGTGCGCAGGCCGGCGGCGAGGAAGGAGTAGCGGCCAACCTGCTCGCCGCGCTCGACCGATTCCAGCAGGAAGGCGGGCGCACCCAGCGCCGCGCGCAGCAGCAGGTAGGCGCCGACCGGCGTCAGCAGGTCTGCGGGAAGCGTTCGGATCTCTCGTTGGTCAGTCATAAGGCAACAAAAAAGCCCCCCACCGAGATTCGGTGAAAGGCCTGGGCGAGGGCGGATGCCGCAGCGGTGCTAGCGGGCCGTACCTCGCTCGCTCGTCCACCACCAGGATGTGCAGGGGGTCGTCATGGGCCATTGACTATGCTGGATCGACCTCGATTCGTCAAATTGCTACCAGCGGAGAGACATGTCTGGAACCGTCATCCTGGGGGCTGCGCGCACCCCCTTCGGCCGCCTCGGAGGCGGTCTCGCATCGCTCAGCGGGCCCCAGCTCGGCATCCACGCGGCCTCCGCCGCGCTGCGCCGGGCGGCCGTCTCGCCGGACGATGTCGGCTACGTGGTGATGGGCGAGGTGCTGCAGGCCGGTGTCGGCATGATCCCGTCGCGGCAGGTCTCGGCCGGCGTCGGCTGTCCCAAGCACGTCGGCTCGGACACGGTCAACAAGGTCTGCGCGTCCGGCATGCGCGCCGCCGCCTACGGCGACCTGCTGATCCGGGCCGGCGAGCACGACGTGGTGCTGGCCGGTGGCATGGAGAGCATGTCGAATGCGCCCTACCTGCTCAAGAAGGCCCGCTTCGGCTACACGATGGGCGATGGCGAGCTGATCGACCACATGACCAGCGATGGGCTGACCTCGACGTTCACCTCTCGCATCATGGCCGAAGAGAACTCGATCGTCTCGGCCGAGATCGGATGCTCGCGGCAGGATCAGGACGCCTGGGCGCTTCGCAGCCATCAGCGCGCCGTCGCCGCCCAGGACAACGGCAACCTGGCCGAGGAGATCGAGCCGGTCACGGTCAGCGGCCGCAAGGGCGACACCCTGGTCGCCGCCGATGAGAGCCCGCGCCGCGACACGTCGGCAGAGCGGCTGGCCTCGCTACGGCCCGTGTTCAGCGAGGACGGCGCGACCACGGCCGGAAACGCCCCTGGCGTCAACGACGGTGCGGCCGCGCTGGTGCTGGCCTCTGAGGAGTGGGCCAAGCAGCATGGCCACACGCCGCTGGCCCGCATCATCTCTGAGGGCCACGTCGCCGACGACTACCCCTATCTGGTACGAACGCCTGCCGGCGCGGCGCGGGTCGCGCTCGAGAAGGCGGGTATGAGCATCTCGGATGTCGACCTGTTCGAGATCAACGAGGCGTTCTGCTCGGTGGTGCTTTCGACCATCGACCTGCTCGGCGCCGACGCCGAGCGGTTCAACGTCCAGGGCGGCGCGGTCGCCTTCGGACACCCGATCGGCGCCTCCGGCGCGCGGCTGATCGGCACCCTGGTGTACCAGCTGCGGCGACGCGGCGGGGGCATCGGACTGGCCGCGATCTGTTCGGGCGCAGCACAGGGCGACGCGATGCTGATCGAGGTGTTCGCGTGACCGGCGGCGACGCCGGGATCCGCCGCATCACGGTGGTCGGCGCCGGCCAGATGGGCGCCGGGATTGCCCAGGTGGCTGCCGTGGCCGGCTTCGACGTGGTGCTGACCGACGTGGCGGCGGGACAGCTGGAGCGCGCGATGATGGTGATCCAGGGCTCGCTCACCAAGCTCAGCGAGAAGGGAAAGATCGACCGGGGCGAGGCCGAATCGGCGGTGCTGCGGATCCGCACCTCGGCCGAGATCGGCGACGCCGACCTGCTGATCGAGGCCGCCACCGAGAACGTCGATCTCAAGCTGCGGATCTTCCGCGAGATGGATGCTGCCGCGGCGCCGGGCGCGATCCTGGCATCCAACACCAGCTCGATCCCGATCACCCGGCTGGCCGCGGCCACCGGCCGGCCTGCGGCTGTGGTGGGTATGCACTTCATGAACCCGGTACCGCTGATGCCGCTGGTCGAGATCATCCGAGGTCTCGAGACCAGCGACCAGACGGCGGCCGGCGTCCGGGCGGCGGCCGAGGCGATGGGTAAGACGGTGGCGGAGGCAAACGACTTCCCCGGCTTCATCTCCAACCGGATCCTGGTGCCGATGATCAACGAGGCCGTGTACTGCCTGATGGAGGGGGTGGGCGATCGTGACTCGATCGACGCCGTCATGAAGCTGGGCATGAACCACCCGATGGGCCCGCTGACGCTGGCCGACCTGATCGGGCTCGATACCTGCCTGGCCATCATGGAGGTGCTGCACGCCGGCCTGGGTGACGACAAGTACCGGCCCTGCCCGCTGCTGCGAAGCTACGTCGAGGCCGGCCGGCTGGGACGCAAGTCCGGACGCGGCTTCTACGAGTACCAGACGGGGTAAACCGCCGTTTCGGCAGCGCGATCCGCGCGCGCCCCCTAAGAACTGGTTTCAGAATGCCTCGCGGCGTCTGACGCGTCCGGAATCTGCGTGATCGCAGATTCCTCCCGACCGTTGCAAGCCAAGGCTTGCAACTGCGCTGGCGCAGGATGACGATGCCGCGTCTCGCCCAGATGACCTACGCCGTCCGGAATCTGC
>JAWVEC010000130.1:0-4172 GCA_033856975.1 Gaiellales bacterium | reverse complement strand
GTGACCTCATGGCTGGGATGCATCAGCAGGTGGGCGAGCCCACCGTCATTGGTCAGGAGCAGCGCGCCGGTGGTATCGCGGTCGAGCCGGCCGACCGGGAATAGCCGCAGCGGCGATGAAACGAGTTCGAGCACCGTGCGGCGGCCGTGGGTGTCCTTGACGGTGGTCACCACGCCGGCCGGCTTGTTGAGCAGGAAGCAGGCCAGCTCCTGCGCCTCCACCCGCTCGCCATCCAGCCGCACCTCGTCGCCGTCCTCGACCCGCGCCGACAGCCCCGCCGGCTGGCCGTTGACCGTCACACGGCCGGCCCGCACCAGCTCCTCGACCGCCCGTCGCGAGCCCAGCCCGGCGGAGGCGAGGAACTTGTTAAGCCTGTCCGGCACGCTGGTCGGCGACCAGGTGGAGGCGTGCGCGCAGCGCCTGGTGATCGGCCTCGGCCAGCTCGAACTCCGACAGGCCCGGCAGTCCCTGCTCGGCGTCGATCCCGAACACGCGTTTGAAGGCATTGGTCGCCCGGTACACGACAGGCGCGCCCGGCGTGTCGGCCCGCCCCGCCTCCTCGATCAGCCCGCGCTCGATCAGCCCGGCCACCGCCGAGTCTGCGCCGACCCCGCGGATGCGCGCGATCTCGGGCCGCGACACCGGCTGCAGGTAGGCCACGATCGCCAGCGTCTCGAGAGCGGCCGGGCTCAGGCCCTTGGCGCTCGGCCGGTTGACCAGCCGCGAGCACAGCTCGGCGGTCTCCCGCGAGGCGCGGAAGCCGTAGCCGCCCGCGACCCGCTCCAGCACCACCCCGGAGCGGCCCTCGCCGTAGCGATCGCCCAGCGCGTCCAGCGCCCGCTCGATGCGCTCGGGCGGCGCGTCGGTGAGCGTGGCCAGCTCCTGCAAGGAGAGCGGCTGGGACGCGACGAACAGCAGCGCCTCGACGGCATGGGTCAGCTCGCTCACGCGATCGCTCGCGCCCGGTCGTCCTCGTCGACAGCGTCCGCCGCCGCGGCGCCGCCGCCACGGCCGGCGACGCTGATAGGAGCGAACAGCTCGGGCTGCTCGGCCACCACCTCGCCGCGCTTCACCATCTCGAGCAGGGCGAGGAAGGCCGCCGCCTGCGACAGCCGGTCGAGCCCGCGCACCGCCTCGTCGAACTGGAAGCCGCGCCGCTGGCTGAGGATGGTGCGGAAGTGTTCGAGGAACTTCTCGACCGGCACCAGCGGCCTGCGTACCGACGAGACGTCGATGTGGGGCGGCGCCACCAGCAGCCGCTCGATGGCGGTCGCCAGCTGCCACGGGTCCTCGCTGAACTCGATCACCGGCGGCTCGGGTCGCGGCGCCAGCGGAGCGGGGCCCTCGCGGAACACGCGCAGCTCCTGCCCGGCCCGCTCGCGCAGCCAGCCGGCGGCGCCCTGGAAGCGGCGGTACTCGATCAGGCGCTGGAACAGCTCGGCCTCGGCCTGCTCGGGCGACAGCTCGTCCAGCTCGTCGATCTCGCCCGGGAACAGCTGGCGCACCTTGATCTCGAGCAGAGCGGCCACCAGCACCAGAAACTCGCTGGCCGACTCGAGGTCGAGCTCGCCCTGCTGGTAGGCGTGGCCGACGTAGGCGACGACGATCTCGGCGATCGGAACGTCGGCCAGCTCGACCTCCTCGCGAAGCACCAGCGCGAGCAGCAGATCGAACGGCCCCTGGAAGACGTCGAGGTCCAGCTCAAGATCGGCAAGGATCATCACGCCATTCTAGGCGGCCAGCCGGATGACGGCAGAACAGGTCAATCCACGCCGTTGTCTCGCTCGGCGTGGCAAGATGCGGGCGTGGGCACCCAGCCGATAGCCGCGGTCGATGTGCGATGGGATCTCTCGGCCATGTTCGGCTCGGACGCCGCAGCCGCCGCCGAGCTCGACCGGCTGGCTGCCGACTGCGCGGCGTTCGCGCACGGGCTGCCCGACCTGGCAACCATCGCGGCGCCGGCGCTGGCCGCCGTGATGGCGGAGCTTGGCAGCCTCAAGCACCGCACGAGGCGGATGCGGGCATTCGCCGAGCTGCGGGCGGCCGAAGATTCGCGCGACCTGGCGGCCGCCGACCTGAGCTCGCTGATCGAGCAGCGGCTGCCGGAGATCGACGATGCCCTGCGCAGCTTCACGCTGGCATGGCTGGCGCTGCCCGACGAGCTGGCCGCGACGCTCGCCGGCGCCGCCGAGCTTGACCGCGATCGGCACTTCCTGACGTCGTGCCGGCGGTTCGCACCGCACACGCTGACGGTCGGCGAGGAGAGCGCCCTGGCCGCCCGCGGCAGCGGCGCCGAGCTGGCCTGGCGGCGATTCTGGTTCGACGTCTCGTCGGCGCTGACGCTCGTCTGCGATCTGGGCGACGGCGAGCGCGAGCAGACGATCAGCGACCTGCGGGCGGGGCTGACCGACGCGCGGCCGGCGGTACGAGCCACGGCCCACGCCGGCCTGTCGCAGCAGAGCAGCCACATGGCCGAGACGGCCGCCCGCTGCCTGGACGCCGTGGTGGGTGACCGGCTGGCGACCGACCGGCTGCGCGGCTACGACGATCCGATGCTGCCCACCCACCTCGACAACCAGCTCGAGCCGCGCTCGATCGAGGCGATGCTCTCGACGATCGAGCGGCGGTCGGACGTCTGGCAGCGCTGGATGCGGATCAAGGCCGCGCAGCTGGGCGAGGAGACGCTGGCCGCGTGCGATCGCCACGCGCCTATCGGCGAACCCCCTGAGATCGACTACGGCCAGGCCGTCCAGGCCGTCACCGACTCCTTCGCGGAGCTCTCGCCGCAGGCCGAGCGCACCGTCGCAGCCGTGTTCGCCGAGTGCCGCGTCGATGCCGCGCCCCGGCCCGGCAAGATGGGCGGGGCGTTCTGCAGCGAGGTCGACGACCGGGTCGGGTGCTTCGTGCTGCTGAACCACACTGGCCGCCTGTTCGACGCCCAGGTGATGGCGCACGAGCTGGGCCACGCGCTCAACTTCGACCGCTGCTTCCCGCTGCAGAGCGTCCACGTCGCGACGCCCACGACGGCGGTCTGCGAGGTGCCTTCGACTCTGGCGGAGCTGATGCTGTGCGACGGCCTGCACCGGCGGTCGACCGGCTCGGCCGAGCGCGCCGCGCTGATCGGATCGGCGATCGAGACGGCGATCGGCAGCGTGTTCGACGTGGCCGTTGCGGCCGAGTTCGAACGCGAGATCTACGCGCTCAAGGCGACCGGCGTGACACTGACCGGCGACCGGCTGGACGAGATCTGGTCGCGCCGCAGGACGGCCGGGCTGGGTGACAGCGTGACCGGAGACTCGAACAGCAGCGACTGGGCGGTGTTCCCCCACTTCCTGATGTACCGCTTCTACATGTACTCCTACGCCTTCGCCTGCCTGGTGGCGCTGGCGCTGATGGCGCGGCGCCGCGCCGATCCCGACGGGTTCGCCACGCCCTACCTGGAGTTCCTCGATCGCGGCGGCGCGGCTTCGCCGGCCGAGCTGCTGGAGCCGCTGGGCATCGACCTGCACGATCCCGGCCTGTGGGATGAGGGCCTGGCCGAGCTGGACCGGATGATGGACGAGGCCGAGTGGGAGCTTCAGCGGGAGCGCGGTTAGGCGATCAGGGCGGCGTCGCCCAGCAGCGCCTTGGCCTCGGCGAAGAAGTCGCCGTCCGGCCGCACCTTGAACTCAGGCCCGAAGCGCAGCGTCTTTGGCCCCTCGGTCGTCTGCACCTCGAGCACCACTGGCGCGTCTCCCGGGAACTCGCCGATCAGCGACTTCAGCTCCTGGATGATCGCGGCCCGCGTCTCGCGGGCGTCCAGCCGTAGGCGCACCACGCCGAAGTTTGCCGTGGCTTCGAAGGCGGTGACCTCGAGCGCGACCAGCTTCACCTCGCCCTCGTTCTTGCGGTCGGCGCGGCCCTTGACCATCACCACCGCATCGGGCACCAGGATCTGGCGAACCGCCGCCAGCGTCTTCGCGAACACCACCACCTCGATCGACCCGGTGGTGTCGTCCAGCTCGGCGAACGCCATCGTCTCGCCCTTGCGGGTCACGAACGGCTTCACTCCGGTGACCAGCCCGCCCACCGTCACGATCTGGCCCTCCCGCAGCGAGTCGGCCGCCGACAGCGGCACGTCCGCGCGCCGCGCCAGCTGGTCGCGCACGTCCGCCAGCGGGTGGCTGGACACG
>JAWVEC010000129.1:0-7629 GCA_033856975.1 Gaiellales bacterium | reverse complement strand
AGTTGAACGTCCAGCCCTTGCCGGCGCCGTGGCAGTCCATCACGACCACCTCGGTGGCGCCGGCCGTGTAGGCGCCGCGCACGGCGGCGTTGATCTCCTCCGTGTACAGCCGCGAGCGGTCGGCGTGCAGCGGCTCGCCGCCGTCGGTCTCGGCCCACTTCGTGACCCCGGCGATGCCCTCCATGTCGCTCATGATGAAAACGCGCACGGCGTTACCCTACCGTGCATGGAGGGGGAACTTCTGCGCGAGGAGCTGCTCTCGATGGCGGCCGACGACGGTGCCGTCCGCGATCGGCTGGTCGAGGACGGCAGCCTGTTCGACGGCTACAACCCGCTGATGGCGATCGTGCACCGCCGAAACGGTGACCGGCTGTCTGAGATCGTGGATGCACACGGCTGGCCGGGCATCTCGCTGGTGCAGGAGGACGGCGCGGCGGCGGCCTGGCTGGTGCTGAAGCACGCGATCGGCGACCCGGCGCTGCAGCGGCGCTGCCTGCCGCTGGTTCAGGCGGCGGCGGCCTCGGGCGAGGTGCCGGCCTGGCAGCCGGCCACGCTGCTCGACGGCCTCTGCTTCTACGAGGGACGGCCGCAGGTGTACGGCAGCATGTTCGACTGGGACGAGCATGGCGAGATGGTGCCGTGGCCGATCGAAGACGCCGAGGGAGTCGACCGGCGCCGGCAGGCGGTCGGCCTGCCGCCCCTGGCGGAGCACATCGAGAGCGTCCGTGCTGCCGCCCGCGCCGAGGGCGAGCCACCGCCCGCCGACCCGGTCGCGCGCAGACGTGAGGCCGAGAGCTGGGCGCGCTCGGTCGGCTGGCGGGAGTAATCAGGGACGGTGGCGGGGCGACCTGGCTGCGACCCCTGGGGTCGTTAGCTCCGCCGGAACAGCAACAGCACGAAGCCGAGCGTGTCGCGGCCGCCCAGCTCCAGGTACCGGTGGCGGCCGTTTCGGATCCACGCCAGGAACTCGTCCACGCCGGGCTCGTCGGGGTGTGCGGCGGCATACCGCTCGCCGTTCTCGGCCCACGCTCCCTCGTAGGCCGCCCAGTCCTCGTCGCTGCTCGCCACCGTCGCGAGCAGCTCCAGCCCCAGCGGCTCGCCGGTCGCGGTCAGGGTCGCCAGGTCGTCCATCTGGTCGCGGCTTGCGCCCAGCGCGGCCAGGTACTGCTCGCTCGGCGGCCGGCGCCAGTAGCCGTCGCCCAGCAGCACCAGTCCGCCCGGTCTCGCCCATGGCGCCAGATCAGACAACCCGCTGACCGATCCGACCGAGCAGACCAGGTCGTACGAGCCGTCGCCCGCCCCGAGCGCGGTGGCGTCGCCCTGGCGCAGCTCGACGCCCGGGATCTCGCGGTCGCACGCGACCAGGTCGATGCCGATGCCCGAGATCGGCCCTCGCCGTGCCAGCCACGCCAGCAGCGCTCCCTTGCCGCAGCTGAGGTCGAGCACGCCCGCGCCCGCCGGCAGCGCCACCCCGGCGAACAGCCGCCCCAGGCTGCCCGCGTCGTACGGCCCCATGAACTCGATGCCGGCGTGTGCCGTCCGCGACCAGTCCTGCCGCTCCATCAGTCGAGGAACTGCGCGTAGACCGCGGGCTCGTCGCGCGCCGGTGCCGACCACTCGCGGTCTGCGAATCCGAGGTGCAGCAGGCCCAGCACGAACTCGTCCTTGCCGATTCCCAGCGCGGCCATGCCGGCCGGCTCCCGCAGCACCTTTGGCGTCCGCCAGTAGCTTGCGATGCCGCGCTCGTGAGCGGCCAGCATGACCGCGTACACGGCGCACGCTCCGGCGCAGATGTCCTCGCGATCCTGCACCTCATCGCCGCTCTGGGTCACCGAGCAGGCCACCAGCGTCGGCGCCCGGTCGAGCTTTGCCGCGGTCTCCGGCTCGGCCGCCTTCAGCCGCTCCAGCGCCGCCGGCCCCAGCACGCGGAACCGCCACGGATTGGTGAGGTGGTGGTTGGGCGCCCAGCGCGCCAGCTCGAGCAGCTGCTCCAGGGTTTCGCGCGGCACGGGCGTCTTGCGGTAGACCTTGTGGGTGCGGCGCGAGCGGATCGCATCCGCCACGTGGTGGTGGTCGGCCATGGTGCCGGAACTGTAGACTCGCCCGCCATGAGGATCCGCGCCGCAGTGCTCGAGCAGTTCGGCCAGCCGCTGGTGGTGCAGGAGGTCGACCTGGCCGAGCCCCGGGCGGGCGAGGTGTTGGTGCGGCTGGTGGCCTGCGGCGTCTGTCACACCGATCTGTACACGGCCTCCGGTGCCGATCCGTCGGGCTACGCGCCGACGGTGCTCGGCCACGAGGGAGCGGGCGTTGTGGAGCGTGTCGGCGAGGGCGTCAGCATGGTCGCGCCGGGCGATCACGTGGTGACCCTGTTCTCGCCCCAGTGCGGCCGTTGCGTGCACTGCCTCAGCCCCAAGACGAACCTCTGTCTCGCGATCCGAGACATGCAGGGCAAGGGCTTGATGCCCGACGGCAGCGCCCGCCTCTCGCGCGACGGCGAGCCGATCCGCCACTTCATGGGCACGTCCACGTTCGCCGAGTACACCGTGATGCCCGAGATCGCGCTGGCCAAGATCTCGCCCGAGGCGCCGCTCGAGGGCGCCGCGTTGTTTGCCTGCGGCCTCTCGACCGGCCTCGGCGCCGCCATCAACACCGCCAAGGTGGAGCCGGGCTCGACCTGCGTCGTGTTCGGTGCCGGCATGGTCGGACTGGGCGCGGTGGCCGGCTGCCGGCTGCAGGGCGCCGAGCGGATCGTGTGCGTCGACATGTCCCAGCAGCGGCTCGAGCTGGCTCGTGGACAGGGCGCGACCGAGACGATGATCGGCGGCGACGACGCCGTCGAGCGGATCGTCGAGATGACCGGCGGCTTCGGCGCCGACTACACCTTCGAGGCCACCGGGAACGTGCGCGTGATGCGCCAGGCGGTGGAGGCCGCCCGCATGGGGTGGGGCCTCTGCACCGTGGCCGGCGTGGCCGGCAAGGGCGAGACGCTCGACATCGTGCCCCGGTTCCTGATCACCGGCCGCCGCGTGGCCGGCAGCTCGTTCGGCGGGGTCAAGGGCCGCGAGGGCGTTCCGCGCCTGATCGAGCGCTGGCTGGCGGGCGAGATCGACGTCGACCCCTTCCTGTCTCACCGCATCACGCTGGACGAGGTCAACCGTGGGTTCGAGCTGATGGAGGCCCAGGACGGCATCCGCAGCGTGATCGGGTTTGGATGAGAGGACAGCAATGATCGTCGAGCGAACCGAGCACCCCGAGTGGACATCCAACGCCTACCTGGTGGCGGACGCCCCGGGCGGCCATGGCGTGCTGATCGACGGCAACGGCATCGCCGAGCCGCTGCTGGAGCGGGTCGAGCGCGATCGCATCACCGTCACCCATGTCCTGGTCACGCATGGCCACGGCGACCACGTGGTCGACGTCGATGCGCTGGCCGCGCGGTTCGCGGTACCGCTGTTGCGCTGGCCGGAGATGGCAGACAACCAGCGGCTGGTCTCCGGCGACCTGCGGATCCAGGCGCTGTACACACCCGGGCACTGCACCGATCACCTCGCGTTCGTCGTCAACGACAGCGACGTGTTCACCGCCGACGTGCTGTTCAAGGGCACGCTGGGCGGCACCTCGGGCGGCGGACGCGACGGCTTCGGCGACATCAAGCACTCGGTGATGAAGCGGCTGATGAAGCTCGATCTGGCCGCCCGCGTGCATCCCGGCCACACGCTTCCGACCACGATCGGCGAGGAGTGGGAGGCAAACCCGTTCATCCGCATCTGGCGCGAGCTGGATGCGGAGGGCAGCGACGACTGCCTGGTGCGCGGCGAGCCGGCCACCCTGATCCTGTGGGCGCCCGACTACGACGGCACGCACAAGGCCTGGGTTCGCTACCCGGATGGGCGCGACATGATCATCGGCGGCTCGCAGGTGGAACGCTGATGCCGTGGCGGACGGTGCGGCTTGACGAGGTGCCGAGCACGGCCGAGCCGGGGTTCTGGAACCAGTGGGCGCGCGAGCCCGACTACGGCCGGGGCTGGCACTCGATCGGAGACCACCTCGGCATCACCGGCTTTGGCGTCAACGCCAACCAGGTCGATGCCGGACGGGAGCTGATCGTCCCCCACAACGAGACCGAGTTCGGCGGCCAGGAGGAGCTGTACATCATCATCCGTGGCCGTGCCCGGTTCGTGCTGGACGGAGAGCCGGTCGAGGTGGCGGAGGGCGGAATGCTGCACATCACGCACGAGGTCGAGCGCGAGGCGATCGCGCTCGAGGACGGCACCGCCGTGCTGTGCGTCGGCGGCACCCCGGGCGAGCCGTACACGCCCAGTTAGATGGCCATCTAGGGCTCTTCGCGACGCGTCAGCCGCCGCAGCCAGCCGGAGCTGGTGGCGGGGCTGTCTTCGCCGCCCGCGGCCAGGTCGCGCAGCGACGAGAGGTCGACCGGCTCCGACGCGGATGGCGAGTGACGGCCGCCGCTGAGGATGCGATCGATCTTGCCCGCGCTGGCCTCGTCGACGTCGATGAAGCGGCAGCCGACCACCGTCTGGCCGGGCGCCGCCGCCGGCCGCACCGAGGCCACGCGCACCTCGCCGCTGATCGAGTCGGCGAAGAAGCGGCCGTGGAACAGCAGCCGGTCGCCGACCCGCAGCACGCGCGCGGTGGTGAAGGCGACCCCGGTTCGTGAAAGATCCTCGAGCGTGCCATCGACCCGGTCGCGATCGACCACGTCCTGGCAGTTGACCGCCTCCAGCCACGCGATGCCGCCGATCGGCACCCGCTGAGCGGTGCGGCGGCTCTCGTCGACCCGGATCTCGGACGGGTGCATGCGCACGATCGCCAGGTCGGGCGTGTGGTACGCGGCGTCGTCGACCAGCAGCGTCAGCTCCCACGGCCGGCCGTCAGGGCCGATCACGCGTCCGGTCAGCGACATGCCGGTCGCGACCGAGAGCCGGGGTGCGGTGGCCGTCACCTGCTCGCCCTGCACCAGCATCCTGCGTACGCGCAGCAGTCCGCCGCCGGCGAGCTCCAGGTCGGCCTCGGCGGCATTGAACAGTAGGGACACGGCGTCCACCGGCGTGAGCGGCGACATGACCCATATATCGGCGGCGATCGGGCGCGCCATTAGCGGTCAGATGAGCGCGGCAATGATCGCGATCGCGACCGGCAGAACGAACCAGGCCAGCGCTGTCAGTGCGATTGCGGCGATGGCGATGTTGGCACTCTCGTCCCGGGGCGGGTTGCCGCAGTGGCCAACGGTCTCGTAGAGGGCGGCCAGCGAGGGGGCGAGCGCGACCTTGATCCGGCGGTGGGCGAGTCCCGCCCCCTGCAACAGCACCCAGGCCAGGGCCGCGAAGGCCAGCGCCAACAGCAGCCCGCCGGCGATGACCCACAGCGGGCCGGCACCCTTGAGCGCGCCGAAGCGGTGCGAGACCGAGGCCAGCACCGGCAGCGCGGCGCCGCCGATCAGCACGGTCGGCAACGGGAAGCTGCCGCCGCGGTAGCCGAGCACGAGCCGGTCGGTCTGGATGCGGGCGCGTGCCAGCATGCGCCGCTCGCTGCTTCCAACCACCGACTGGCTCTCGCGCCGGGCGTACAGGCGGGACAGCGCCCGTACGCTGTCCGCGACATAGCCGCGCACGATCGTACGGGCGACGAACTGGACGGCGTACTGGGAGGCTCCGGTCAGCGGGCCGAGCCGCCGCACCCTGGGGTGTTTCCAGCCGTCGCGGTCGAGCACCTCCAGCGCCCGCATCGCCAGTCGGTGGCTCTGCTCGAACCGGTCGGCGTGCGCGAGCGGCCCGCTGGCGGCGATCTCGCTCAGCAGTGCGGCCTCGGCCCGGTTGTCGACGCCGATCTCGGCGAAGGCTCGTTCGGCCGCGTCGTCCGGGTCGCCGGTCAGCAGGCGAAACGTGGTCGCCAGCTGGTCGGTGACCTCGTCCAGGATCAGATGGTCGGCGTCGCGCGGCGTCTCGTCCACGCGGTCTACCGTAGCGGCCGCCCCGGCCGGGAACAGTTTGGCTCAGCTTCGGCCGGCATACGGCCGATCCTTGAATGATGAGACGCTGGCCGCTGCTGTGCGTGGTGCTGCTCGTTGCCGGGCTGGTGAGCGCAGGCGACGCCGGCGCGCGACCCGTGGTGGCTCCGCACAGCCTGCCCCACCTGGCGGCTCCGTTGTGCGGCGGTCTGGCCGGCCAGCGGCCCGGTATCGACCATGTGATCGTGATCGTGATGGAGAACCACAGCTATGCCGATCTGATCGGCGGGGACGGCTCCGCCGCCGCCACCCGCGCGCCGTACCTGAACGGCACGCTCAAGAAGGGCTGCGGCCTGGCCACCAACTACCACGCCGTCACCCATCCCTCGCTGCCCAACTACATCGCCCTGGTGGCGGGCTCGACCGGCGGCATCAGCAGCGACTGCACGACGTGCACGACGGCGGCCGGCAGCCTGTTCGGGCAGCTGCGCCAGAACGGCCGCGGCTGGAAGGTGTTCGCCGAATCGATGCCCTCCAACTGCTCGGGTATCGGCACCAATCGCTACGTCAAGCGCCACAACCCGCCCACCTACTTCCCGCGGCTGGCGGCCGACTGCGCCCGCTGGGACGCGCCGATGGGCGCGGCGCCGGCGGGCCGCTTCGCCACCGCGCTGCGCAACGGCTGGCTGCCGCCATACACGATGGTGGTGCCGGACATGTGCAACGATATGCATGACTGCCCGATCGGCACCGGCGACGTCTGGCTGTCGCGCTGGATCCCGCGCATCGCCGCCACCGCCGGCTACCAGCAGGGCCACACGGTGGTGCTGCTGACCTGGGACGAGGGCGAGGGTAGCGGCAATGTCGGCGGCGTCGACTGCCTTGCCCACCTTGGCAACCCGAGCTGTCACGTGCCGGCGCTGGTGATCTCGGCCGTGACCCCGGCCGGCACCCGGTCGGCCACGCTGTTCTCGCACTACTCGCTGCTTCGCACCGCGGAGGCGCTGCTGGGAATGCCGCGGTTCCTGGGCCGTGCCGCGACCTCGGCCAGCATGCGGGGCGCCTTCGGGCTGTGACCGACCGCCTCGCCCTGGCAATGTTTGGTACATCCGGTGTCGGGCATAACCTCCGATTGCAGGACTGAGGACCACATGCGCCTCAGCTTCCTGGGGGTGAGGGGCGGAAGCGTTAAGGCCGCTTCCGCCCCTCGGTTTCGCCACGAGGGGCCGACCCTATACAACCCGTCGGACGGCCGCTTTGTGACTGCCCGAGGCGGAGACGGGTAGGTGGCTGGCCATTTCGCGCGCCGCATCGACACGTTTTCAGGTTCGGCATCGGGACGCCTCCAGGGACCCCGGCGGAGGTGTAAACACCCAGGATAGACGTACCGGTCAGTCACGGAGGGCCTCCGATTGGATGTGTATCGTCCGTGCGTGCCTACGCTCTGGATCCGCAATTGCTGGGAGTGCCGAACAGCCGACTTCCGCAAGACCTGGGATGGTTTGGAAGCCGCGCGCGCCGACACGTCGTTGGATGACCGGCCACGCTGGGATCTGGACCGCGAGCCCGGCTGGACGTGCCCGACCTGTGGCTCCCACGCCTTCAGCGTCGAGCCGCGTACGCCCTGACAAGCAGGCTCAATGGCTCAAGCGACCCCACGT
>JAWVEC010000128.1:0-7828 GCA_033856975.1 Gaiellales bacterium | reverse complement strand
GCGCGGCCGGCATCGACACCGCCCGCATCCCGCCCGGCCAGTACTACACCGACAAGTGGCCGGTGCTGCACGCTGGCAGCGTGCCCAAGGTCGACATCGCGACCTGGGACTTCCGTGCCTTCGGGCTTGTCAAGAATCCGATCAGGCTCTCGTTCGACGAGCTGCTCGCGCTGGGCAGCCAGGAGCAGGTGAGCGACATCCATTGCGTCACCCGCTGGTCGAAGCTGGACATGCCGTGGAAGGGCGTGCCGATGCGCGCCGTGCTCGAGCAGGTGCAACCGCTCGACAGCGCCCGGTTCGTGATCGCCCATGCCGAGCAGGGCTTCACCGCCAACCTGCCGATCGAGGCGCTGATGGACGAAAGCGCGATGCTCGGCTACGCGGCGGAGGGCCAGCCGCTGACCCCCGAACACGGCTATCCGATCCGCCTGCTGGTGCCCAGCCGCTACTTCTGGAAGAGCGCCAAGTGGCTGCGCGGGCTGGAGTTCTCGGACGTCGACAAGCCCGGCTTCTGGGAGGGCTACGGCTACCACAACGACGCCGATCCCTGGACGGAGCAGCGCTACGGCTTCTGACCCGGGCGCACTCGGTATCGTGCGCCCGTGATCGAGAGCTTCTGCCGCCGCCTCCAGTCGCTGGTCGAGATCGACTCGCCGTCGCGCGGCGTCGAGCAGGAGCGGGTCGCCGCGCTGGTGGCGGAGTGGCTCCAGCCGCTCGGCTGCACCTCACAATGGGTGGACGAGCCGGACGGGCCGGCTCGCAGCATGGTGGTACGGCTGCCGGGTGACGGCGCGCGACCGGTCGCCCTGCTCGGCCATACCGACACCGTCTTCCCGCTCGGCACCGTGGCCGAGCGGCCGTTCCGGCGCGACGGCATGTGCTGCTTCGGGCCGGGCGTGGCCGACATGAAGGGCGGCCTGGTGCTGGCGGCGATGGCCATGGAGGCGTTTGCAGACCGGCCGCGGCCGTTCTCGGAGCTGCGGCTGCTGATCTGCGCCGACGAGGAGGTGCGGCTGCGGGCGCCGGCCGTGTGCGTCCACGCCTCCGACGCGGCGGCCGCGCTGGTGTTCGAGTGCGGGCGCGAGAACGGCGACGTGGTCAGCGCCCGCAAGGGCGCGGTGTGGCGGACGATGGAGCTGCACGGCAGGCCGGCCCACGCCGGCGCGGACACCGCCCGCGGCCGCAGCGCAGTCTCGGCCCTGGCGCGCGAGATCCTGCGCATCGAGGCGCTGGCCGATGGCAGGCCGGAGATGACCTCGGTGGTGACGACGGTGCACTCCGGCGGAGCGGCCAACACGGTGCCAGGCGAGGCCGTGGCGACGCTCGACATCCGGTCCAGCAAACCGGCCGACCTCGACTTCGCACTCGCGCATCTGGCCACCGGCGGCCCCTATGACGGCGTCTCGGTCGAGATCCTCGACAGCGGCACCTGGCCGCCGATGCCACGCTCGGCAACGCTGGTGGCGGCCGCGCTGCGTCACGCCGCCGAGCTTGGCCTGACGGCTGGCGAGCAGCTCTCGGGCGGCGTGTCGGATGGCTGCTGGACGGGCGCGAGAGGCGTGCCGACGCTGGATGGCCTGGGGCCGGTGGGCGCGCTCGATCACACCCCTGGAGAGTGGATCGAGCTGGAGACGCTCGAGCGGCGGGTGGAGCTGGCGGTGCGGCTGGTGGAGTCGGCGACCGCCTGACGAACGGCGGTCACGCGGCCAGCTCGCCTCTCGGTGCCATCAGCGTCGAGACGGCGATGCCGCACATGCCAAGCACGATCGATGCCTGCGGCCCGGAGTGGGAGATCAGGCTGCCTCCGATGCCCGCGCCGGCCGCATAGCCGACCACGATCGCGGTGCTCAGCCATCCGAACACCTCGGCCTCGGTGCGCGGCCGCGCCGCATTCTGCACCATGCCGTAGGTGATCGCCACGCTGGGTGCGATCGGAAGGCCGGCCAGGAACATCAGCGCCGCCATCACCGGCACCGATCCCGCCAGCAGCGGCAGCGCCAGCAGGCAGACGAACACCGTGCCGTGGACCTGCAGCCGGCGATGAGGATCAGATGGGCGCTGGCCGGACGCGAGCACCCCGCCGACCAGGCTGCCGCACGCCCACGCCGCGAGGCAGAAGCTGCCCAGCGAGCGCCCGCCGTGTTGCTCGGCGAAGGCCGGCATCGCCACCTCGACGGCGCCGAATGCCAGGCCGTAGCAAGCTGCAAACGCGATGATCGCCCGCACCGTGGGGGGTGACAGCGCGGCGAGCAGGTGGCTGTGGTGAGCGTGCGGCTCGTGCAGATAGTGGCGCACCGGCGCCGCGGCGACGAATCCGGCCACGCCCACGATCGAGATGATGGCGGCCGTGAGGATCCCCGCGCTGGGCCCGATCAGCGCCGTCGTCACGCCCACCAGCAGCGGCCCGGCGATGAAGAACAGCTCCTGCAGGGTTGCCTCGAGTGCGAACGCCGCCGGCTGCAGCGCCAGGCTTGTGAGCGAGGGCCACAGCATGCGGATGGTGGACGCCACGGGTGGCTGCGCCAGTCCGACCACCACCGCCGAGCCCATCAGCGCCCACATCGGCGCCCCTGACCGCGCCAGCTCCACGAGCACCAGCAGCGTCGCCGGATACGCGATCCCGTACGCGACCAGCACCGCCGCGGGCCGTCGCCGATCGACCAGGCGGCCGGCGATTGGGGCACCCACGGCGAACGCCAGCGCCTCCACCGCCGACACCAGCCCGGCGTCCGCATAGCTTCTGCCCATGCCGCGTACCAGCAGCACCAGACCGAGCGCCAGCATGCCCGCCGGCAGGCGCGCCAGCAGGCCCCAGCCGACCAGCGGCCCGACGCCCGGCTGGGCGAGCAGATCGCGGTAGCTCCGCAGCCCTCGTGTCATCGTCGTTCCTGCCACGGCAAGCATCATGTCCGCTGGCCGCGCCGCTCAGTCGCACCTAGTCGTGGATGTTGAGCGGCGGCGGCGGCTCGTTCTGGGAGAACGGCACGTCAGGGCAGTCCTTGATCGGCGCCACCCATGGCTTCAGCGGCTTCGTGAACTGGAACGCCGATCGCAGCGAGTTCGCATCGCGCTCGCGCTTGGTCAGGTTGGGCAGCCCGAAGTCCTCGCCGACGAACTTCAGCACCGACGTGAAGTCGTAGGTGGTGTGATCGACGCCGCGCTGCGCATATGGCGAGATCACCAGCAGCGGCGCCCGCGGCCCGTAACCAAACCGGTCGACCTGGGGTGGCGGCACGTGGTCGTAGAAGCCACCGAAGTCGTCCCACGTGACGACGATCGCCGTGCTCTTCCAAAGCGGCGACTTCATCACGTCGTTGATCAGCCGCGTCGTCCAGTTCATACCCTCGCACAGCGACGGGCCGCCGGGGTGGTCACTGAGGTCGAAGGGCGGCGTTATCCAGGTCATCGAAGCCAGGTAGCCCTGCCGGATGTCGGACTGAAACCACTCCCAGGGGAAGGCGTGCCGGCTCCAGTCGGGGCTCTCGCGCACCGGCTTGATCGCGTCCAGCGCCACCCAGCCGTAACCGAGCTGCCCCGGCCGGGCGCCGTAACTGCTCCACGAGACGCCGGCGTGACCCTTCATCGAGCCGGCCGTGCTGGGGATGTCGAGGCAGACCGGCACCCGCTTCGCACCCACCTCGCCGTTTGGCCCCAGCAACGGGGCGGTGATCCCGGGCGGGCCGTCACAGCCCCACCAGCTGGTGTTGTAGTTGGGGCCGTCGATGATGCCGGCCGACTGCGCCGCCACCGTGTACAGGTGGTTGGGGAAGCTGGAGCTGTTGACCGACGAGAACATGCGATCGCCGATCGCGTAGTGGCGGGCGAAGCCCCAGTAGGCGGGAAGCTGCCCCGGCGACGCTGTGCTGTATGCCAGCAGGGTGGAGTTGCCGGCCTTGTCGGGGATGGCCGAGAAGCCGTCCATCTTGCCGCCGTCGACCGCCGCCAGACCCGCCCGGTAGTTGTGCTGCAGGTCGGTCTCCTTGTCGAGCAGCGGCAGCAGCGCGATCGTGCGGCCGTCCTTCATGAGGCCGGTCGTGGCGCCGTCACCGATCGGCAGCCGACCGAACAGGTTGTCGTAGGTGCGGTTCTCCTTGATGATGAAGATCACGTGCTTGATCGGCGTCGTGCTGGCCGCCACCGGCAGCGGCGCCCGCCGGGGCGCGGGCAGCAGCGGCGCGACCCCCGACCAGCGGTCGGACGGCGGCTCGGGGCGCGCCACCACGGCCACCAGCAGGGCGATGGCGATCAGTGCCGCTCGCCTGCTCACGGGCGCACGCAGTCAAGTCCGGGGAACGAGGATGGGTTGGGCGGGCTGCCGCGGTCGCTCAACCCCACCACGCGGTAGACGTCCACGTTGGCATCGCTGTGAACGCGCCGAAGAAAGGGCAGGCCGTGGAACGCGGCCGGATCGACGCCCTTCTCGAGCGTGTCCACCATGCTGCCGATGCGCACGCCCTTGACCACCAGCACGTAGCCGACCGCCTCGCTGCGCAGGAAGTCGCGGTGCGCGGCCGGGTCACGGAAGAAGGCGTGCGCGCCCAGCACGATGTCGAGCACCGTGTGCAGCTCGCCTGGGCGCAGGTACGGCCCCATGCCCTCGGCAACGCTGACATGGCCGGTCTGGGCGGCGAACGTGCCCAGCGTCAGCCGATCGACCAGCAGCCGCGACCCGCACGGCAGGTGGGCGTCCACCCAGTCGGTCACGGCCACCGCCCTGTGGCCGTTGTCCTGCCAGCCGTGGCGGGCCGGTCCGCCGGCCAGCGCGGCGGTGCCCCCGACCAGCACGATCGCGATCGCGGCCGCCACCGCGGGCAGCCAGACACGGATCCGAACGAGCAGCCCGACGGCGGCCTCCAGACAGCCCAGCGCAATCAGCGTCAGCAGCAGGCAGGCGTAGTCGTACAGCCGGTGCGGCCCGAACGTGCCCGGGATGTAAGTCGAGTAGCGGTACGAGAAGACGAGCGCCACCGCGAAGAGCACCGCCCCCAGCAGCCACATCGAGAGCGCCAGCGGGCGCAGCTCATCGGGGAAGCGCAGCAGCATCACGAGTGCCACCGCCAGCGTGCCCAGCGGCACGGCCCACAGCAGCAGGTCGCCGGCCGGCCGCGTGACCGCGCTGGCCACCAGGCCGCGCGCCAGGTTGGCGGGCGGGATGTACCAGTGATCGCCGCCGGCCGCCCGCTTGACCAGCTCGCCGGTGAACAGCGAGGCGGTGGGATCGACGTTGGACGCAAAGCCGGCGTAGCGGTTCGTGCCGCCCGCCCCCTGGAAGCCGACGTCGCCGCCTGACAGCCCGAGGCTGGCGCCCCATACCAGCACCGTCACGACCAGCACGGCGGCAACCCGCGCCAGCACGCCGCGACGATCGGGCTCGATCAGGAGCAGCACGAACGCGAAGCAGCCAAAGCCCAGCATCATCACGAAGGCCGGGATGCCGTGGCTGCCGGCGGCGACCGCGAACAGCACGCCGGTTGCGACCGTCTCGGCCCGGCCGCCGCGGTTTCGCAGCGTCCGCACGCCCAGGGCGAGGGCGCAGACGGCCGCCATCCGCCCGACGTTCTCGGCCGTGTAGACATCGAGGTCGCGGTGCAGCTCGTTGTCGAGCAGCACCAGCATCAGCGGCGGCAGCAGCGCGGCCGTGTAGCGCAGGCCCAGCTCACGGCCCAGCGACCACAGGCCGGCCGCGAAGCCGACCGAGGCCACCCACAGCAGCGCCCCCATCGCGGGTAGCGGCGGCGACCCGATCAGGTAGCTGAGACCGGCGTGGTAGCTGTTCAGGATCACCTTGCTGACGGTCGGCGTGTAGGTCGCGCCCCACTGCAGCGTGAGGTGCGGAACGCGGCCGGCATCGGCGATCTCAAGCCCGTCCGCCCAGTAGCGCCAGGGCCCGAACATGCTGAAGTTGATCAGCGGCGAGAACTGCAGCCGCATCACCGCGAACGCCACCAGCGATGCCAACCCGGACAACAAAAGCCATCGCTCCTGGCGCAGCTCGGCCGCCAGCGCGGCGGCGTGTGCGCGCAGGCCGTTGCGCCGCAGCGCGACCGCCCACAGCGCCACCGTCACCGCTGCCAGCAGTGCCACGAAGCTCCCCTCGGACAGCACGCGCAGCACCTCCAGCAGCACGCCGGTGAGAGCGACGGCGGCATATCCCAGCCCGAAGCTGAGGGCGATCCGGGTCGCCACCGCCACCTCGCCCGGGCGGTGCAGCGCCAGCGAGGCGCCGACTCCCGGGATGAGGACGATCAGCGAGGCGGTGAGAAGGGCGCCGGCGTCCAAGCGGGCGCAGTGTATCCGCGCCCGGGCGCGCGCCGCTCAGCGTGCGCTGTAGATGGGAATGCCTTCGACGCGGGCAACGAGCCGGTAGCCGGATGCCAGCAGCTGCGCCGTGCGTCCGCTCGTATCCAGCGCGCCGGGATCCTGCTCCGAAACCACCAGCAGCGGCCGCTGCGCCGATGCCAGCACCGCCCGCACCTGGTCGAGCGCGCCGGGCACGGCCTGGATGTTGCGAAACCACATGTAGGGCACGGCCGGCGCGCGATCGCTCAGGTAGTAGACGTCGGCTGCCGCCCACATCACGAAGATACGATCGCTGGGCCGGCTGTGGGCGCGCACGTAGTCGGCCACCGCGCCGTCGCGCTGCAGGTGGCCGTCGGACGGGAACACGGCGGCCGCCTGGGCGCGCGGCGAGTCGAACCACAGCGGCACCGCCCCGGCCAGCCCCCACACCGCCAGGCCGGCGCTGACGCCGGCGACGAGGCCCGCCCGCCGCTCCAGCACGCGGGCCGCGCCGACACCCGCGAGCAGCGCCAGCGGCGGCGCCAGCTGGACGTAGTAGTGAGCATGGAAGTTGCCGCCGCCGAGCACGCCCAGCGCGGCCGCGCCCAGCCACAGCCGGCCGAGCAGCGGCGAGCTTCGCCAGCCGTAGGCCGCCAGCGCCGCCAGCGCCGCCAGCGCCCGCGCAGCCGCGGGCAGCGTGTCCCACAGCTGGCTGAGGCGATCGCTTGGGGAGCCCGAGATGATCGAGTCACCCTGGCCGCGGTAGGTGACCATCGCATACCACCAGTCGGACAGGCTGGGTGCCGAGACGGCGGCCAGCGCGACCGGCAGCAGCGCGGCGACGACGATCACGGCCGCCGGCGCCAGCCCGGAACGGCGGCGCGTGATCAGCAGCATGGCGACGGCCGCCAGGCCGCCGTCGAAGCCGGACTGTTTCGTCATCACGGCGCACCCGGTGAGCAGCCCGCAGACCACCAGCCAGCGGCCGCCGCCGCGCCTCAGGTAGGCCGCGAACGCGGCCAGGGACAGCACAGCGGGCAGCGAGGCCAATAGCTCGCCCGACAGCGTGAACGACTCGATCAGCGGCGAGGCGCCCAGCGTTGCCAGGAGCAGTCCCGCGCAGATCGCGGGTATCCTGCCCGCGATCCGAGCCGTGACGGCCATCGTGGCCAGCACGACCAGCGCACCCACCAGGGCCGCGGCCAGCCGGATCGCCGTGACGGAGCCGCCATCGAGATGCAGGATCGCCCGAAAGACGAGCAGCAGCCCTTGCGGGCGGTCGACCCAGGCCTGATCGTAGAGCCGGGCTCCGCCGTCCCACAGCCGGGCGACCTCGCCGTACCCGCCCTCGTCGGCGGTCAGGGGAGCGTGCAGGAAGGGCAGCCGCAAGGCGACGGCGAGCGCACAGGCGACCACGGCGGCCAGCGCTGGGGCCCGCCACGAGCCGACATCGACCGCACCACCGCCGCCCTGGCCGCGGTGGCCTTCGCCGTCGCGCTGGGCGCGCAGGTGCTCACCTTCGGGCTGTCGCTGACCCCCGATCGCTACC
>JAWVEC010000127.1:0-4221 GCA_033856975.1 Gaiellales bacterium | reverse complement strand
CGGCAGTGGCTGGGCGCTGCCGCGGTCGGCATGTTCCTGTTCGTCGGGTGCCACGGCCTGCTGGCGCGCGAGGAGCAGCACGTCCCGTCCGGGGTCGCCGCCCTGTTCCTGGCCACCATCCCGCTGTTCGTCCCGCTGCTGGCGTGGGGGCTGACCGGCTCCGGCCGGCCATCGGCCCGTACGACGGGCGCGCTGGTGACCGGCTTCGCCGGCGTCGCGCTGCTGGTGGCGGTGCAGGGAGCTGGCGGCGGCGGCGTCTCGGTGACCGACGGCGGGCTGCTGCTGCTGAGCGCGTTCTCGTGGGCCGCGGGCACGATCGCCACCCGGGTGGTGCCGATGCCCGCGTCGCCGCTCACCGCCGCGGCGGCTCCGCTGCTCGCGGGATCGGTCGCGCTGGCCATGATCTCGCTCGCGACCGGCGAGGCGGGCGACGTGTCGGCAAGCGCGGTCAGCGGCCGCTCGCTGCTCGGGCTCGGCTACCTGGTGGTGATGGGCACGGTCGTGACCTTCGCGGCGTACGTTTGGCTACTGCGGAACGTTCAGCCCACACGCGTCGCCACATATGCGTTCGTGAACCCGGCCGTCGCCGTGCTGCTGGGCTGGGCGATCGCCGGCGAGTCGCTCAGCGTGGGCACCCTGCTGGCCACCGCGCTGATCATCGTCGCGGTCGCCGCCGCCGTCTCCGACAACGCGGCATCACCGTCACGCAGACGCGCGATGACCGACTCGGCCGAACCGGTCTCGCCCTGTGCCGACCGGGTCGCGGGGGAGTCGCTCTAAGCTCGGAGCTCTACGGCCGCGCCGGCCTGATCGCGGCCAGTACCGCCGCCCGCGCCGCGCGCGAACGGCAGAAGGCGCGAAAGGCCGCCGCCTCGGGCAGTTCGGCGCCGCCGTCTCGCTGCAGCACGAACCACGTCCGCCGCAGCGGAGCTCCCTGCATCTGCACGCGCCGCAGTAATCCTGACGCCAGCTCGGGGCCGGCGGCGTGGTTGGACAGCAGCGTGATGCCGAGGCCGACCGCCACCGCCTGCTTGATCGCGCCGTTTGAGCCCAGCGTCATCGTCGAGCGGGGCGCGATACCGTTGTCGGCCAGAAAACGCTCGACCGTCGCCCGCGTCCCCGAGCCCACCTCGCGCAGCAGCCACGTCTCGTCGGCCGGGTCGCCCACCTGGTGGTCGGCGGCCGCCACCACCACCAGCCGGTAATCGAGCAGCGGCGTGCCGCTGATGCCGGCCCCGGCCGGGGGCTGGCCGCCGATCGCGAGATCCGCCTCACGCCGCGCCAGTCGCTCGAACACCGTTGCCCTGTTGCCCACCTCGAGGGTGATCTGGACGTCCGGCCGCTCGCCGCGGAACGCCTTCAGGAGCGGTGGCACCACGTACTCACCGGCGGTGGTGACGGCCGCCAGCCGCAGCGCGCGCACCTGCCGGATCTCGCGCAGCGCCTGGTCGCGCAGGCCCAGCAACTCGGCGGCGTAGCGGGCCAGCGTCTCGCCGGCCGGCGTGAGCACGATGCCGCGCCCCTGGCGGGTGACCAGGTCGACGCCGAGGTCGCGCTGCAGCGCGCCGACCGCGGCCGAGACGGCCGGCTCGGTGACGACCAGTGCCGCCGCGGCGCCCCGTACCGATCCGCTGCGGGCGAGCGCCATGAAGGTGTTGAGCTGTCCAAACGTCACTGCACCATCAGGTTATCAATATCCACGGATGTTTCAGTTGTGTATGTATGTTCGCCGCCGTACCCTGGTCGACATGACCGACCACTCCCATCTGTTCGAGGCCGGCGTCAAGGAGTATCGCGAGAGCTACTGGCGCCCCGAGTACCAGCCCGCCGATACCGACATCCTGACCGCATTTCGGGTCACGCCCCAGGCGGGCGTCCCGATCGAGGAGGCGGCCGCCGCGGTCGCCGCCGAGTCCTCCACCGGCACCTGGACGCAGGTGTGGACGGATCACCTGGTCGACATCGCGCGCTACCAGGCCAAGGCCTACCGGATCGACCCGGTCGCGGGAGAGTCCGACCAGGCGATCGCCTACATCGCCTACCCGCTCGACCTTTTCGAGGAGGGCTCGGTGTCGAACGTGATGAGCTCGATCGTGGGCAACGTGTTCGGCTTCAAGGCCCTGCGCGCGCTGCGGCTCGAGGACATGCGCATCCCGCCCGCCTACATGAAGACGTTCCAGGGGCCGCCCAACGGCATCCAGGTCGAGCGCGACAAGCTGAACAAGTACGGCCGGCCGATGCTGGGCTGCACGATCAAGCCCAAGCTGGGCCTATCGGCTCGCAACTACGGCCGCGCCGTGTACGAGGCGCTGTCGGGAGGGCTCGACTTCACCAAGGACGACGAGAACATCAACTCGCAGCCGTTCATGCGCTGGCGCGACCGCTACGAGTTCGTGATGCAGGCGGTCAAGAAGGCCGAGGCCGACACCGGCGAGCGCAAGGGCCACTACCTGAACGTGACCGCGCCCACCGTCGAGCAGACGTTCGAGCGGGCCGAGGTCGCCCGCGCGCTGGGCTCGCCGATCATCATGCACGACTACCTGACCGCCGGCTTCGCGATGCACCAGTCGCTCAGCCACTGGTGTCGTGACCACGGCATGCTGCTGCACGTGCACCGCGCGATGCATGCCGTGATGGATCGCCAGAAGAACCACGGCATCCACTTCCGCGTGCTCGCCAAGTGGCTGCGGATGGCCGGCGGCGACCACCTGCACGTGGGCACGGTGGTGGGCAAGCTGGAGGGCGACCGGGCATCGACGCTTGGCGTGATCGATCTGCTGCGGCTGGACAACGTTGCCGCCGACGCGTCGCGCGGGATCTACTTCGACCAGCCCTGGGTCTCGCTGCCGGCCGTGATGCCGGTCGCCTCCGGCGGCATCCACGTCCATCACATGCCCGACCTGGTCGAGATCTTCGGCGACGACTCGGTACTCCAGTTCGGCGGCGGAACGCTCGGCCATCCTTGGGGCAACGCGGCCGGCGCAACCGCCAACCGAGTGGCGCTTGAGGCCTGCGTCAAGGCCCGCAACGAGGGCCGCGGCCTGATCGCCGAGGGCCCGCAGATCCTGCGCGATGCGGCGCTGCACAGCCCGGAGCTGGCGGTTGCGATGGAGACATGGAAGGACGTCCGCTTCGAACAGCACGCAACCGTCGATACGCTGGATGTCACGCATGCCGTCTGAGACGTTCAGCTACCTGCCGCCCCTGACCGACATCGAGGTGCGGGCGCAGATCGTGCATCTCACCCGCGAAGGGCTGATTCCCGGCATCGAGTACGCCGTCGATCCGGCACCGACCGACAGCTACTGGTCGCTGTGGAAGCTGCCGTTCGTGGGCCGCCCGTCGCCCGACGCGGTGCTGGCCGAGATCGACCAGTGCGCGGCCGCGAACCCGGCCGCCCAGATCAAGCTGGTGGGATACGACAGCATCCGCCAGGGGCAGGTTGTGGCCTTTGTGGTCCGGCGTCCTGGGTAGAGTGGGCGCATGCCGCGACCGATCATCCTTGGTGTCGTTGGTGACTCCGCAAGCGGAAAGACGACGCTGACGCGGGGACTGGTGCGGCTGCTGGGCACGGAGCAGGTGTCGCACGTGTGCCTGGACGATTACCACCGTTTCGACCGCTCGCAGCGCGCCGGCATGGCGATCACGCCGCTGCACCCGGACTGCAACTACGTGGACATCATGGCCCAGCACCTCAAGCTGCTGCGCTGCGGCGAAGCCGTGATGAAGCCGGTCTACCGGCACTCCGACGGGACGTTCGGCCCCCCCGCCTACCTGTCTCCGGGCCGGTTCCTGATCGTGGAGGGGCTGCTGGGATACCACAACGAGCAGCTGCGCGAGTGCTTCGACATCCGCGTCTATCTCGACCCGCCCGAGAGCCAGCGGCGCAGGTGGAAGGTGGTGCGCGACTGCTCGCGCCGCAACTACACCACCAACCAGGTGCTGGAGGAGCTCGATCGCCGCGAGCCCGACTCCGAGGCCTACATCCGGCCCCAGCGCCACCACGCCGACATGGTGGTGAGATTCTCGCCGCCGCCGGGCGAGGAGGACGACGCCGACGCCACCCACCTCGATGCGCACCTGCTGCTGCGACCGGGCCTGCCGCACCCCGACCTGTCCGACGTGGTCGGCGACGACGAGGCCGGCCTCTCGCTGGTGGGCGTGAACGGCGACCAGGATCTGCGCGTGCCCGGCCAGCTCGAGCCGGCGACGGCACTGGAG
>JAWVEC010000126.1:0-30322 GCA_033856975.1 Gaiellales bacterium | reverse complement strand
GGCCGCTGGTGCGGCGATTCGCAGACCGCTACATGGCGGGCGAGACGATGCAGGACGCCGTCGAGACGGTGCGCGCGTTGAACGCGATCGGCGCCGCCGCCACCGTCGACGTGCTGGGCGAGTTCGTGCATGACATCGGCCAGGCCGATCGCACCGCGACGCAGTACGTCGCGATCCTCTCGGCGATCGCCCGCGAGGGCCTGGATGCCAACGTCTCCGTCAAGCTGTCGGCGCTGGGGCTCGAGATCGATCCTGCGCTGGCCCGCTCACACGTCGAGCGGGTGGTGGCGGCCGCTGCCGAGCACGGCAACTTCGTCCGCATCGACATGGAGCACAGCGCGCTCACCGACGCGACGCTGGACGTCTACCGGTGGCTGCGCGAGCGCGGTCACGACAACGTCGGCATCGTGCTTCAGGCGTACCTTCGGCGCACGTTCGACGACGTCCGCACGCTGGCCGAGCTGACCCCCAGCGTGCGGCTGGTGAAGGGCATCTACATCGAGCCGCCCGACCTCGCCTACACCGAGCGGACGCTGGTCAACCGCAACTTCGTCGCGCTGATGAACGACCTGGTCGAGCGCGGCTGCCGGCTGGCGGTGGCGTCGCACGACGAGGCGCTGGTGGGCGAGGCCCGGCGGCTGGCCGACCAGCGCAACCTGGGCGCCGACCGGCTCGAGTTCCAGCTGTTGCTGGGGGTCAAGGAGAACCTGCGCGACTCGCTGATCGCGGCCGGCCACCGCGTCCGCATCTACGTGCCGTACGGCGAGGCCTGGTACGGGTACTCCGTGCGGCGCCTGAAGGAGAACCCGAGCATCGCCGGCCACGTCGCCCGCGACGTGCTGCGCGGCCTGGCGGGCCGCCGGTGAGCGCGGGCGGGGATGCCGCCGCGTCGCTGGCGGACGCGCCGCCGGGGCCGCTCAGCCTCGCGCTGTGGGAGACGCTGCGCAGGCACGAGGGCCCGCTGGGCGAGCCGTCCAGTCCGCCGATCGTCTGGCAGCGCGCGCTGGGCGCGACGGTGTGGGACGCCGACGGCCGCAGCTACACCGATCTCTCGAGCGGCTTTGGGGTGGCGGCGGTCGGCCACTCGAACCCGCGCGTGGTGGCCGCGGTCCGGGCGCAGGCCGAGCTGCTGCTTCATGGGCTGGGCGACCTCCACCCGACGGCGATCCGGGCGCAGTTGGCCGAGCGGCTGGCCGGCGTGGCGCCGTTCGGCCTGACGCGGATGCTGTTTCAGCTGACCGGCGCCGGCGCGGTCGAGCTGGCGCTGAAGACGGCGCGGCTGGCCACCGGCCGCGGCGAGGTGGTCGGTTTCGAGGGCGGCTACCACGGCACGGGGCTGGCGGCGCTCTCGGTGGGCGGATGGCCCGAGTTCCGCGATCCGTTCGCGGCCTGGCTGCCGCTCGCCCGGATCGAGCCCTATGGCCGGCTGCCGCGGATCGACCAGGACACGGCCTGCGTGGTGGTCGAGCCGATGCAGGGCCGCGGTGGCGTGATCGAGCCGCCGCCGGGCTTTCTCGAGCAGCTGCGCACGGCCTGCGACGCCGCCGGGGCGCTGCTGGTGATGGACGAGGTGTTCACCGGGCTCGGCCGCACGGGCAGCATGTGGATGTGCCAAGCCGAGGGCATCGCTCCCGACCTGCTGGTGTGTGGCAAGGCGCTGGCGGGCGGGCTGCCGCTGTCCGCCTGCCTGGGGTCGCCGGAGCTGATGGATCGCGCCTGGGGCGGGCGCGGCGAGGTTGCGATCGACACCCACACGCACCTCGGCAGCCCGCTCTCATGCGCCGCCGCCCTGGCGGTGCTGGACGAGATCGAGACGCTCGGGTTGCCCGAGCGGGCGACGGCGCTCGAGCAGCGGGTGCGGGCGCTGCTGCCGGACGTGCGCGGACGCGGGCTGGCGCTGGGCCTGCCCTGCGACGCGGTCGCGGTCGCCGGGCGGCTGCTCGCGCGGGGCGTGATCGCCGTGCCGGCCGGGCGGTCGGGCGAGGTGCTCGAGATCAGCCCACCGCTCACGATCGACGAGGCGGAGCTCGACCGGGCGCTGTCGGCGGTCGCCGGGGCGGCGGCATGACCCGCCCGTCCGCGGCCCCCATCACGGGCCGCTACGTCACCGTGGCCTGCGTCTTTGTCACCTGCCTGATCATGGCCAACATCCTGGCCGTCAAGCTGACCGAGTTCCATGGACGCGTTCTCGATGCGGGCAACGTCGTCTTCCCGATCAGCTACATCATCGGCGACGTGCTGACCGAGGTGTGGGGCTTCCGGGCCGCGCGGCGCGTGATCTGGACGGCCTTCGGCTGCAACCTGCTGGCGGCGCTGGCGATCCAGGCCGCGATCCGGATCCCCGCCGCCGGCTTCTACGGCGACCAGGCCGCGTACGAGCGCATCCTCGGCTTCTCGATGCGGCTGCTGGTGGCCTCGTTCTGCGCCTTTTTGATTGGCGAGTTCACCAACTCCGCGATCATGGCCAAGATGAAGGTGGCCACCGAGGGCCGCTGGCTGTGGTCGCGCACGATCACCTCCACGGTGTTCGCCGAGGCGCTCGACTCGACCGTGTTCGTGACCATCGCCTTCGCCGGCACCGGCGTGCCGCTGTTCAACACCATCACCACCAACTGGGTGTTCAAGACAGGCTATGAGATCGTCGCCACGCCGCTCACCTACCTTGTTGTGAACTACCTCAAGCGCAGCGAGGGCGTGGACGTGTTCGACCGCGACACGCCGCTGCTCCCGATCGAGATCTGAGGGCGTTCGAAACGCGAGCCTCGCCAGGAGCAAGGGAGGGACAGTGCTTTGCACGGCCCGACCGCAGCGACGCCGCGAGACGACGCTTTGCAGGACGCCCTAGTGCCCGGTCTCGTCGCCCTTGCCGGTCGCCTGACCGAGCCGGTCGAGGTCGGCCAGCCGCTGCATGCCGTAGGTGCGCACCGGGTCGGACGGCGGCAGGTCGGCGATCAGGTCGCGCACGCGCTCTGCGATCTGGTAGGCGAACTGCGGAGTCGCGGGGCCCCAGAGGGCGTCGATATCGCGGACGGAGACGGTGGTCATGCTGGGCGCGAGTGTAATCGATCGCCCGCCGGCGGCCCCCAGGTTCAGGCCGCGGTGATCGCGGCGCCGGTCGAGCCGTCGAAGAAGTGCAGCCGGTCGGCCGGGATGGCGAGCTTGACCCGCTCTCCCACGCGGCTGCCGCTGCGGGCGCTGACGCGGGCGGTGCAGATCGTCTGGCCGGCCGACGCCACCAGCGGCACCGGCGCCGCGTCGTCACCGTCGGTCTCGGCGGCCGCCCGCACCGCGGCTGACAGCACCGGCTGCGTGTCGATGCGGAAGATCACGTTCACCTCGGACCCCAGCTCCTCGACCACGTCGGCCGTCACGTCGAGCGTCGGCAGGCCCTGCTCTTCGGCGTGGGCGGCGTCCTCGAAGTCGGCCGGCCGCAGGCCCAGCACCAGGCCGCCGGCGGTGTAGGCGCTGAGGTCGATCCCCGCCGGCACCGGCAGCCTGTGCTCGGCGAACCGCACCTCGCCGCCCTCCGTACGAGCGTCGATCAGGTTCATCGAGGGGGAGCCGATGAAGGCCGCCACGAACAGGTTCGCGGGTGCACGGTAGAGCGCCTGGGGCGTATCGAGCTGCTGCACCACGCCCTCGTTCATGACGGCCACGCGATCGCCCAGCGTCATCGCCTCGACCTGGTCGTGGGTGACGTAGATGGTGGTCGTCTTGAGCGTGTCACGCAGGCGTGCCAGCTCCGCTCGCATCTGCACGCGCAGCTTCGCATCCAGGTTCGACAGCGGCTCGTCCATCAGGAAGGCGCGGGGCTCGCGCACCATCGCGCGGCCCATCGCGACCCGCTGCCGCTGGCCGCCGGACAGCTGTGCCGGCTTTCGCTCGAGCAGCTCGTCGAGGCCGAGCACGTGGGCGACCTCGGCCACCTTGCGCCGGCGGTCCTGCTTGGGGGTGCGCCGCAGCTTCAGGCCCAGCTCCAGGTTCTGGTGCACGGTCATGTGCGGGTAGAGGGCGTAGTTCTGGAACACCATCGCGATGTCGCGGTCGCGCGGCTGCATGTCGGTCACGATCGTGTCGCCGATCACCACCTCGCCGTCGGTCAGCTCCTCGAGGCCGGCCACGATCCGAAGCAGGGTCGACTTGCCGCAGCCCGACGGGCCGACCAGCACCATGAACTCGCCGTCGTGGATCTCGAGCGACACACGGTCGACGGCCACCACGTCCGAGCCGAACACCTTCGTCACCTCGTCCAGCACGATGCGGGCCACTTCACCTCTCCCTTCGAGATCCGGTCATCCGGTCATGCGTCAACGCCGAACGGACACGTCCGTATGCTCCTTTGCGGGCACCGACCTCGTCAAGCCCCAGCAGCGCCGATCCGATCACCGGCGGCGCGTCGACGACGCTGACCCGGGCGGTGGGGGCGACCGCCGTCACGCCCTCTTCGATCCGTCCCAGCAGCCGGGGATCGCGGCCGCGGGCAACGCCTCCGCCCAGCACCACGTCGCTGTCACGCCGGGTCATCCGCAGCCGCCGAAGCGCCGAGGTGACCATCGCCACGATCTCGTCCGCCAGCCGGTCGACGATGTCACCAGCCGCGGGATCGCCGGCCCGCGAGGCCTTGAAGACCACCCGCGGCAGCTCGGTCAGCCGGTGCTGGTCGATGTTCCCCAGGTAGATCGCCTCCATCACCTCGCTGGGCGTCCGCATGCCGAAGTGCGCCGGCACGTCGCGCTCCAGCACCGAGTGCGGCCCGCGCCGGTCGCGGCCCCGGATCGCGGCCCGCAGGGCGTGCAGTCCCAGCCAGTCACCACCGCCGCCGTCGCCGGAGATCTCGCCCAGAGCGGCGTACCGCACGATCCGGCCGTCCGGCGAGACGGCTGCGCAGTTGAGGCCGGTGCCGCACACGACGCCGACCCCCCAGGTGCGGTCGGTGCCGGCTCGCAGCACCGCGAAGGTGTCGTTGCGAAGCACGATCCGCGGCGACCATCCCAGCTCCTTGAGCCGCTTCTGCAGCCGGCGGTCGTCCACCGGCAGGTCGGCGCCGGCCAGGCAGTGCACGCCCACGCGAGCGATCGTCCCCCGCGCCGGATCTATGCCGGCCGAGCGGGCTGCCTCGTGCACGGTGCGGGTCAGCTCCGCGAACGAGTCCTCGTGATCGCCGGGCGAGAAGCTGGCGCCGCCGCCGCGGGCGGCGCCCAGCACGCGTCCGTCGGTCGCGACCAGCACGGCATCCAGCTTGGAGTTGCCGCCGTCGACGGCCAGGATCGCCGCCGGCCGTCTAGCCGAGCTCATCGAGCCCCACCGTTTCGGCGCCGGCCGCGCGCAGCCGGGCGATCATCTCGGGCAGCGCCGCAGCCGTCGCGTCCGGCCAGACGTGCAGCAGCACCACGGCGCCGTCGCCACGCGCGGCAACGTCTGCGGCGACGCCCTCGATCAGCTCGGCGGCGGTGCGGCCGGCGCGCC
This sequence comes from Gaiellales bacterium, assembly GCA_033856975.1. Lineage (GTDB taxonomy): Bacteria > Actinomycetota > Thermoleophilia > Gaiellales > JAICJC01 > JAICYJ01. The sequence continues at coordinate 24,856 of JAWVEC010000126.1, read as the reverse complement.
AGTCCTCGTGGTCGACATCCCAGCCGACGTTGCGGTAGCCGAGGCCGGCCAGCACCTCCAGCACCCGCGGATCGTCGTCGCCCTGGCCGTAGGGGCAGCGAAACCAGGGCCGCGGCGAGACGCCGGTGGCGCTCTCGATCGCATCCTCGGCCTTGCGCAGCGAGTCGCGGATGCCCTCGTCGGTGAGCATGTCCATCGGCGCATGGGAGTTGGAGTGGTTGCCGATCAGGTGTCCCTGCTCGGCGATCCGCCGCGCCAGCGCAGGGTTCGCGGCCGCCCAGCGGCCCTGCACGAAGAAGCTCGCCCGGGCGTTGGCGGCGGCGAGCGCGTCGAGCACGCGGGTGGGATTCTCGGCGCCGGCCGGGTGATCGGGATGCTCGGTGTCGATCGTGAGCGCGACGCGGATGCTACTCACGGGTGGTCACCTTCCCGGCCAGCGCGAACTCGCCCGGGGTCAGGCCCCGCGAGCGGGCCAGCCGCCAGGCCAGGAGCTGCGCGGGCACGGTCGCCGCCGCCGCGGCCAGGCCTCCGGTCAGCGGCCCGACCGAGATCGCCTCGGCGCCGTCCGGCGCCTCTCCGTCCTGGCTGACGACCAGCACCGCCGCGCCCGCCCCGACCAGCTCGCCGGCCAGGCCCAGCTCGAGGTCGCGCGTCCGCGGCTCGGTGGCGACCACGATCACCGCCAGCTTCGGCCCGGCCAGCTCCAGCGGGCCGTGCCGGAACTGCGCCGCCTGCAGCGACTCGGCCGGCAGCCGGGCGGCCTCCTTCAGCGTCAACGCTCCCATCTCGGCCGCGGCCCGGGCGGAGCCGCGGCCGACCAGGGCGAGGTTGGGGCGCCCGTCGATCCAGGTACAGAGCTCGTCGGCGATGCGTTGTGGCTCGACGGTCAGCCGCTCGATCTCGAGCGCGGCCCGCTCGATCGGCGGGTCGCCGTCGACCAGCGCATCCAGCACCGCCAGCGCGGCCGCGAACGTCATGGTCGAGGGGCCGTGCTCCTCGCCGGCGCCCGTGTCGAGCGCGATGTCGGCCGCGGCGGCGAGCGTGCTGCCGGCGCCGTTGGTGATGGTGGCGATGGTCGGCCGGCCCTCGCGGCCGGGCAGCTGCTCGATCAGCTTCACCAGCTCGGCGCTCTCGCCCGACTGGCTGACGCAGATCAGCAGCATGTCCTCGCGCAGCGTGGCCAGGCGGAAGTGCAGCAGCTCGGCGGTGTCGAGCATCATGCAGGGGACGCCGCGCATGCTGAGCGCCGTCACCGCCGGGTAGCAGGCGTCGTACGAGCTGCCCATTCCGGTGAACATCAGCGTCGAGGCCCGGGCGGCGGCGTCGCGCAGCCGGGCGAGCTGCGGCGCCTGCTGGTCCAGTCCGCGCGCCGCCCTCCGCAAGGCATCCGGCTGCCCGGAGATCTCGGCCACGAATCTGTCAGGAAACTTTCCTAACGATTTCACTTCGCGCTCAGGATACCGTAGGATGCCGCTGTTGTGAAAGTGGCGGTGATCGGCGGCGGCAGCACCTACACACCCGAGCTGGTGGAGGGCTTCGGGCTGCGCCGCGACGTGCTGCCGGTGGAGGAGCTCGTCCTGCACGACATCGACCAGGATCGCCTCGACGTGGTCGGCGGCCTGGCCGGCCGGATCCTGAACAAGCTCGACTTCCCGGGCCGGCTGACGCTGACCCGCGACCGCGAGCAGGCCGTCGAGGGCGCCGACTTCGTGCTCGTCCAGCTGCGCGTCGGCGGCCTGCGGGCGCGGCTGCAGGACGAGACGATTCCGCCCCGGTTCGGCTGTGTGGGGCAGGAGACGACCGGTCCGGGCGGCTTCGCGAAGGCGCTTCGGACGGTGCCGGTGGTGCTCGAGATCGCCGAGGACACCGCCCGGCTTGGTGCCGAAGGGGCGTGGCTGCTCGACTTCACCAACCCCGCCGGACTGGTCACCCAGGGGCTGATCGACCACGGCCATCGCGCGATCGGCCTGTGCAACATCCCGATCGGATTCCAGCGCGACCTGGCCAAGCAGCTGGGCGTCGAGCCGGCGCAGGTGCAGCTGGAGCACGTCGGGCTCAACCACCTCTCGTGGGAGCGGCGGGTGCTGGTGGACGGCGTCGACCGGCTGCCGGAGCTGATCGACAACTTCGCCGACCAGCTTGGCGAGGACGTCGACCTTCCCGGCGACCTGGTGCGGCTGCTGCGCGCGATCCCGTCCTACTACCTGCGCTACTTCTACCTCACGGACGAGATCCTCGAGAAGCAGCGCAGCGAGCGGCCGCGGGCCGACGAGGTGATGGAGATCGAGCGCGGCCTGCTGGAGATGTACGCCGATCCGAAGCTGGACGTGAAGCCGAAGCTGCTCGAGCAGCGGGGCGGCGCCTTCTACTCCGAGGCGGCCGCGATGCTGGTCGAGTCGCTGTACACGGATCGCGGTGATGTCCAGGTGGTCAACGTCCGAAACGACGGTGCGATCCCCAACATGGCGGACGACGCGGTGGTGGAGGTGGCGTGCCGGATCGATGCCTCGGGGGCGACGCCGCTGCCGGTCGAGCCGCTGGCGCCGGAGATGCTGGGGCTGGTGGAGCAGGTCAAGGCGTACGAGCGGCTGACGGTGGCGGCGGCGGTCAGCGGCGACCGCGCGCTGGCGCTGAAGGCGTTGATGGCGAATCCGCTCACGTCGCAGTACAGGGTCGCGGTGCCGCTGCTCGAGGCGCTGCTGGACGCGAACCGCGAGCACCTCCCGCGCTTCTTCTAACGGCGCCCGCGCCTCGCCCGTGACACCCCCGCGCGCCCGATCCGCACCACGTCACAATTCCCGCCCAACTCCCGGCACAACTATTGGAGTCAAACACTCCCCGCGTGGGATTGGCGATTCTGTTCCCAGATCGTTGCAGTTCGCCCGGATGGTTGGGCGAAACGCCTCCCCGAGCCAATTATTGGAGTCAAACACTCAGCGCTCAGGCGTGAGCGAATCGTTGCACGGCTGTGACGGTTTCAGACGCCGACGGCGGTCAGTTCGGACGCGTGGGCCTGCACCTTGGCCAGTGCGTCCACCGCGTCCTGAACTCCCTGCCGGCCGGCGCGGAACACGCACTCGTTGAGGTACACGGCCTCGCGCTCGGCGGCCGACTCGGCGACCGGGAAGCTCATCCCGGCCGGATCGAGCCGATCGGCGTGCTCCACGCACACCGGCAGCCGAGACAGCGAGGGCTGGAACAGGTCGTAGCGGCTCATCGCCGGGTACTGCACCTCGGCCGCGACACCCTCCGCCTCCAGCGCGTCGGCCACCGTCTGGCAGCCGGCGCCGGCGAAGGCGTCCGGGTCGATCCGAAACAGGTAGCGATAGAAGCTCCAGCGGGTCACACGTGGATCGATCGTGTTCACGCTCACGCCCGGCACCTCCGCCACCAGCTGCTCGAACAGCCGCGCATGCTGCTCGCGCTCGGCGCGCTGCGCCTCGAAGCGGTCGAGCTGGCTGCCCAGAAGCGCGCACTGCATCTCGCCCAGCCGGTAGTTGGAGCCAAACGTGTACTCGCGCTCGGCCGCGTCCTTGGGCCGGCCGCAATCGATCAGCGAGTGTGCCCGCCGGGCCAGGCCCTCGTCGCTGGTCAGCAGCGTCCCGCCCTCGCCGGCGGTCAGGATCTTGGTCGTCTGGTGGCTGAACGAGCCGAAGGATCCGATGCAGCCGGCGCCGCGTCCCTGCCACTGCTGTCCGTGCGCATGCGCGCAGTCCTCGACGATCGCCAGCCCATGCCGCTCGGCGATCTCGGCCAGGCGATCCATGTCGCACATCTGCTGGCCCAGGTGCACCGGCATGATCGCCCGCGTGCGCGGGCCGATCGCGGCCTCGACCGCGTCGCAGTCGATCGTCCAGCGCCGCGGTTCGACGTCGACCATCACCGGCAGCGCGCCGGCCGCGATGGCGGCGTACGCGGTGGCGGCGAACGTCAGCGCCGGCACGATCACCTCGTCACCCCAGCCGATGCCGAGCGCCTTCAGCGCCACCTCCATCGTCACGGTGCCGTTCACCATCACGATCCCGTGCTGCGCGCCCTGGTACTCGGCGAAGCGGGACGCGAACGCCGCGTTGCGTGGGCCGGGCTCGGGATAGCCGCCCAACTGGCCGCCGCGCACGACCGCGGTCACGGCCTCCACATCCCGCTCGTCGACCTCGGGCCACTGGGGGTAGGGCGCGGTGCGCACGGGGGTGCCACCGCGGATTGCCAGCTCGCTCATCGTCGCCGCTCCTCGCTCGCGTCTTGACTTCCATCCGCCCGGGGGCGTATTTTCTCCAACTGTCAGTAAGGTTTCCTTACTATACGCCTTGAGGAGGATCGTCACGAGCGCCGAGGGAATCAGCTTCGCCGCGGGCCAGCCAAGCCTGTTGCGCGCGATCAACGAGCGCTCCGTGCTGGAGCTTATCCGGCGCGCCGGCGCCAGCTCGCGAGCCCAGATCGCGCGCGCGATCGGGCTCTCGAAGCCGACCGTCTCGCTCGCGCTGAGCAGCCTGCTGGACGCCGGCCTGGTGCACGAGGTCGGCCGGGCGACCGGCGGCAAGGGGCCGAGTGCCGTGCTCTACGAGCTCAACCCGGGATCGGGCTGGGTGGTCGGGATCGATGTTGGCGCGCACCGGCTGCGGGCTGCGCTGGCCAATATCACCGGCACCATCGTCGCCCGCCGCGACGAGCGGGCGCGCTCGCGCAGCTCGGGCGCGCTGGTCACGCAGATCGGAGAGATCGCCCACCAGGTCGCGCGCGACGCGGGCCTCGAGTGGCGCCAGGTGACGCACACCTGCGTCGGCAACCCGGGTGTGCTCGACCCCGCCCGCGGACTGCTCGCCCACGCACCCAACCTGCCCGGCTGGGGCCGGCAGGGGCTGGTGGGGGCGATTCGCAGCGAGCTCGGCACGCTGGTCAGCTTCGAGAACGACGTCAACCTGGCCGCGCTCGGCGAGCGCAGCGCCGGCGCAGGTCGGGGCGTGCCGAACTTCGTGTTTCTGTGGGTCGGCACCGGCGTCGGCATGGGCATCGTGATCGACGGCGCCGTCTACCGGGGAGCCGGTGGAGCGGCCGGCGAGATCGGCTACATGCCGGTCGGCGCCGGCGATCCACACCACCCTCGTTTCCGGCGCCGGGGCCAGCTCGAGGAGGAGACCGCCGCCTCCGCTGTGGTCGGCCACGCCCGGGAGATCGGCCTGACCGGCTCGCTGACGCCCAAAGCGATCTTTGCCGCCGCCCGCAGAGGCGACGCGGCTGCACGCAAGGTGGTGGAGGCCGAGGCGGCGCGGATCGCGCTCGCGATCGCCGCCGTCGCGCCCGTGCTCGATCCGCAGATCGTGATCCTGGGAGGTGGCATCGCCAGAAACGGCGACCTGCTGATCACCCCGGTAGAGCGCGAGCTGCGATCGCTGTCACCGTTTCGCCCCCGCATCGTCGCCTCCCAACTGGGCGACGAGGCGGTGCTGCGCGGTGCCGTCGCAACCGCCCTCGCGGCGGCCCAGGATCAGCTCTTCGACCGCTCTCGAGACCTCGAACGCAGGGAGATTCCGGCATGACCAGAGCATCACGCTCGACGCACGTAAGGCCGACCGTAAGGAGACTCGTATGAGACGCTGGGTACTGGCACTGGCGCTGGCGGTGGCGGTGTTCGCCATCACCGGCTGCGGCGGCGGGAGCTCCGGCTCCACGGCGTCGAGCGCGCCGCTGAGCACCGACAAGACGCCGGTCACGATCACGATCCGGCACCCCTGGACGGGGGACGAGGAGAAGCTGTTCCAGCAGGCGATCTCGAACTTCGAGACGAAGTACCCCTGGATCACGGTCAAGACGATCGGGTTCCCCAACTCCGACACCTTCGACCAGCAGATCGTGATCAAGACGATCAACGCCGGCGACCCGCCGGACGCATTCCTCTCGTTCGGTCCTGACTACGTCGGCCAGTACTGCTCCAGCGATCTCTGGATCGACCTCTCGAGCTACATGCAGCGGGACGGGCTCAGCATCAAGGACTTCGCACCCGCCGCCATCAGCTACACGAACTTCGACGGCAAGCAGTGCGCGCTGCCGTCGCTGACCGACGCATTCGGCCTCTACTACAACAAGGACCTGTTCGCAAAGCACGGCATCACGGCTCCGCCCAAGACGATGACCGAGCTGATGGCCGACGCCAAGAAGCTGACCGAGTACAACCCGGACGGCTCGATCAAGGTGGCCGGTTTCGTGCCACTGCAGGATTGGGGACAGCTCGGCGTCTCTGATCTCGCCCGCATGTGGGGCGCCAAGTGGTTCGACTCCTCCGGCAAGCCGCAGTTCGCATCCGACCCCGGCTGGCAGGCCGCGTTCGAGTGGCAGAAGCAGCTGGTCGACTTCTACGGCTACGACAAGATCAAGACCTTCTACCAGGGCTACAACGCCAACGAGTTCTCGGCCTCGAACGCCTTCGAGACCGGCAAGGTGGCGATGATGTTCGACGGCGAGTGGCGGACCGCGTTCATCAAGCGCGAGCACCCGGAGCTGAACTACGGCACCGCCTTCATGCCGGCGGCGGATGACCATCCGGAGCTCTACGGCGCCGCCCGCGTGGGCGGTACCATCGTCGGCATCCCCAAGGGCTCGCCGCATCCTGACCAGGCGTGGCTGCTGGTCAAGTACCTGTCCGCAGATCCGGCCTACCTCGTGTTCATGGCCAACGGCGTCGGCAACGTGCCGACCACCCAGGCTTCGGGCACCTCTCCGGATCTGAAGCTGCCGCCCACGTTCCAGACCTTCATCGACGTCTGGAACAACCCGCTCTCGTCGTTCGCGCCGCCGCTGACGGCGACCGGGGCGGGCTACGCGACGCTGCTCAGCACGTTCGACAACAACTGGACGGCGGGGCAGGTGAGTGACCTGCCCGGCGGTCTTGCCACCCTCGACAGCCAGGTGAGCGATCAGCTCGCTCTGGGGACGGCGCCATAGCGGTCGAGTCCGTACCGGGCTACGTCCGGCGCACGCCGGCCGAGCGACGCCGAGGCCGGCGTCGCTCGGCGGTGCGCAAATACGCCTTCGTGCTGATGCTGCTGTCGCCGTGGATCATCGGATTCCTGGCGTTCACGGCCATCCCGATGGGCCTCAGCCTGTACTGGTCGTTCACACACTACGACCTGACCAGCGATCCGATCTGGATCGGGCTGAGCAACTACAAGTTCATGTTCGGCATCGGCGGCCACGCCGACCCGTTCTACTGGATGTCGGTCAAGAACACGCTCTGGATCATCGCGTTCGGCGTCCCGCTGCGGGTGCTGTTCGGCATGGCCACGGCCATGCTGCTGACCCGCCCGCGGCGGGGCGTGAACGGATACCGGACGCTGTTCTACATGCCCTCGATCGTGCCCCGGGTCGGCTCCGCCCTGGTGTTCGTCTACCTGTTCAACCCGCTCAGCGGCCCGATCAACATCCTGCTCAACAAGATTCCCTACGTCACCGCGCCGCTCTGGTTCGGTGACCCGCGCTGGGCGAAGCCGGCGCTGCTGGTGCTGGGGCTGTGGGGCATCGGCGATGCGGTGGTGCTCTATCTGGCCGGCCTGCTGAACGTGCCCCGCCAGCTGTACGAGGCGATCTCGATCGAGGGCGCAAACGCCTGGCAGCGGTTCCGCTACGTCACGTTGCCGATGCTGACGCCGGTGATCTTCTTCACCGTCATCATCGGCGTGATCGACGGCTTCCAGTACTTCGACCAGGCCTACATCGCGAGCGGGTCGGCCACGCTCGGCGAGCCGAACGGCTCGTTGCTGTTCTACGGCATCTGGATGTACGAGCAGGCCTTCCAGTCGTTCCACATGGGCTACGCCGCGGCCATGGCCTGGGTGCTGTTCCTGGCCATCATGGCCTGCACCGCCCTGCTTCTGATCACCTCTCGCCGCTGGGTGCACTACGGAGGGGGCATGTCATAGCCACCGATGCCGTCAGACGGGTGCGCCGGGCGCCGGCGTCGGTTCGCCGCCGGCAGCTGCTGATGATGGTGTTCAACCACGCGATCCTGATCGCGATCTCGATCATCTTCATGATCCCGATCCTGTTCATGTTCGCCACCGCGCTGATGACCGACACCCAGTCGCTCTCGCCGCGGCTCGTGCCCGACCCGTTCGTATGGTCGAACTTCAGGCAGGTGTTCGACCAGATCGATCTCGTGCGATACACGTGGAACACCTTCCTGTATGCCGGACTGTCAACGCTGGGCGTGATCCTCTCGTGCGTTCCGGTGGCCTACGCCTTCTCGCGCATCCAGTGGCGGGGGCGAAACGTCGTCTTCCTGCTGGTGCTGTCCACGCTGATGTTGCCGAGCCAGCTGACGATCATCTCGATGTACGTGATCTTTGCCCGCGACCTCGACTGGACGCACATCCAGTGGGTGGGGACGCTGAAGCCGCTGATCCTGCCCTCGTTCTTCGGCGACGCGTTCTCGATCTTCCTGTTGCGCCAGTTCTTCATGACCATCCCCCAGGAGCTGGCCGACGCGGTGCGGGTGGACGGCGGCGGCGAGCTGCAGATCCTGCGCCAGGTGATCGTGCCGTTGTCCAAGCCGGCGATCGCGGCGGTGGGCCTGTTCAACTTCGTCTACGCCTGGAACAACTTCTACGACGTGCTGGTGTGGGTGGGCGAAAACCCGCAGGCCCAGACGCTCTCGCTGGCGCTGTCGCAGTTCAAGACGCTGCACCACGTCGAGTGGAACCTGACCATGGCGGCCTCGCTGCTGTTCATGATCCCGGTCATCCTTCTGTTCTTCGTCGCCCAGCGCGTCTTCATCGAAGGCATCACGCTCACCGGCGTCAAGGGGTAGGTTCCGCCAATGCGGATCGCGCTGTTTGGCTCAGGCTGGATCATGGACTACCACGCCCGCGGCGTGCTCGAGCATCCCCGCGGCGAGCTTGTGGCCGCGGCCAACTGGCGGGCCGAGTCGCTGGCCGCGCTGGCACAGCGACACGGCATCGCGCGCACCACCACCGACTGGCGCGAGCTGGCGGCTGACCCCGAGATCGACGCGGTCGTGATCGCGACACCCAACGCCCTGCACGCTCCGCAGACGATCGCCTGCCTGGAGGCCGGCAAGCACGTGTTGGTCGAGAAGCCGATGGCGCGCACCCTGGCTGAGGCCGAGACGATGAACGCGGCCGCCGCCGCGTCGAGTGCCTCGCTGATGGTCGCGCACTGCTGGCGCTTCCATCCCGACGTGCAGGCGCTGCGCGCCCGGATCGCAGGCGGCGAGCTGGGTGAGGTGGTGAAGACGCGTGGCTACGGCGTGCACGCCGGCTGGGGGCCGAGCGGCTGGTTCACCGACCCCGACCTGGCCGGCGGCGGGGCGCTGGTCGACATGGGTGTGCACGCCATCGACACCGCCCGCTATCTGCTCGGCGATCCGCAGCCCGACCGGGTGTGCGCCATCCTCGGCACCCGTTACCGTCCGCTGCCTGTGGACGATGACGGCATCCTGTTGATCACGTGGTCGAACGGCAGCAACTCGCTGGTCGAGTGTGGCTGGTGGCAGCCGCACCTGGGTGGCTTGGAGGCCGACACCGAGGTGTACGGCACCGGCGGCTACGCTCGCGTGTGGGACTTCACGGAGGGGCCGGAGGGCTACGAGCACTGCTCGCAGCAGATGTACTCGGCCCAGATCGCGGAGTTCATCGACGCCAACGCCGAGGGTCGCGGTCCGCGGCCAAATGGCGATGACGGAGCGGTCGTGATGCGCGTGGTCGAGGACGCCCGGCGCTCGGCGGGTGAGCGATGACGGTGGTGCTGGGCGTCGACGGCGGTGGCTCGAAGACCCACCTGGCGATCGGCGACGCGACCGGCGCGCTGCTGGGCGCCGCCACCGGCGGCCCGTCGAACTGGGAGACGGTCGGGCTGCGGGGAGCGGCCGACACGATCGGCGACGCGCTCGAGAAGGCGCTGGCCGGGAGCGACCTGCGGCGCGACCAGATCGAGGCGGCGGTGTTCGGCCTGGCCGGCGTCGACTGGCCGTCGGACGTCGAGCGGCTGCAATCGGCGCTGGAGGGCCTGGGGCTGTCCTGCCCATGCACGATCCTGAACGACTCGTTCATCGCGCTGCGGGCCGGGGCGCGCGCGCCGTGGGGCGTGGTGATGATCGCCGGAACGGGCACCGTGGTGGCGGGCCGAAACCGCGCGGGAGAGACGTTTCGCACGCTCGGCCTGGGTCGGCTGCTGGGCGACGACGGCAGCGCGTCCGACGTGGCCGAGCAGGTGATCCGGGCGGTCGCGAGGGCGTACGTCGGCCGCGCCCCGGCCACCTCGCTCAGCGATGGGCTGATGCGGCTGACGGGTGCCGCGTCGGTTGAGCAGATGCTCGAGGAGTACAGCCGTGGTGGCGAGCCGGAGCTGAACGCGGCGCCGCTGGCGCTGGAACACGCCGCGCGCGGGGACGCGGTCGCGATCGGGATCGTCGAGTGGGCCGCGGCCGAGCTGGGTGGCGCGGCGGCGACCGTCGCACAGCGGCTGGGGATGGACAACGAGCCGTACGAGCTGGTGATGTCGGGTGGGCTGTTTCGGGGCGGCGGCGAGCTGCTCGAGACGTTGATCGCCAAGGCCGTCCCCACCGCCCTGCTCACCCGGCTGGAGGCGCCGCCCGTGACGGGTGCCGTGCTGATCGCGCTCGAACAGACGGGCGGCCGGCCGTCACCCGACGTGCACGAACGTGTTGCACGCGGGTTGATGGCCAGCTTCCGATGACGCGCCGATAACCTGCGCCGATGCCGATCGCCTTTGCGCTGTGCGCCTCGCTGTTCTGGGGTGTGGCCGACTTCATGGGTGGATCGCTCAGTCGCCGGCACCCTCTGCTGGCGGTGCTGCTGGTCAGCCAGACGGTCGGCCTGGTGGGGATCGTGGCGGTGGCCTACGTTCGCACCCCCGATCCCGGCTCCGCCCTGCTGCTGCCCGGCATCGCCGCCGGCCTGTGCGGGATGGCCGCGGCCGTCATGTTCTACCGCGCCATGGCCATCGGCAGCATCAGCGTGGCCGCGCCGATCCTGGCCACGGGAGCGGCGGTGCCCGTGGTGGCCGGCCTGGCAACGGGCGAGCGGCCCTCGCCGATCCAGCTGGTGGGCATCGCCCTGGCACTGGTCGGGGTGGTGCTGGCATCGCGCGAGCCGTCGGAGATCGGCGGCAGCGTCCGCGGAGCGGGCGTGCTGCTGGCGATCCTTGCCGCTCTGGCGTTCGGCCTCCAGCTGATAGCGCTCGATCACGCCGCCCGCTCGGACGCGCTGTGGGGCGTGGCGCTGGCGCGCGGCACGGCGGTGGCCGTGCTGGCGGCCGCGGCCGTGGTGGCACGGCCGGCGTTGCCGGTGAGCGTGTTCCCGGCCCTCGTCGCGATCGGCGTGCTCGACACGACCGCCAACGCAGCGTTCGCGCTGGCATCGGCCGAGGGCTTCCTGAGCGTGGTGGCCGTGCTCGGCTCGCTGTTTCCGGTGGTCACGGTCGCGCTCGCGCACATCCACCTGCACGAGCGGCTGGCCACCGGACAACGGCTGGGGGTGGTGCTGGCGCTTACCGGGACGCTGGCGATCGCCGGCGGCTAAGAACTGGTTTCAGGATGCCTCGCGGCGTCTGACGCGTCCGGAATCTGCGCGATCGCAGATTCCTCCCGACCGCTGCAAGCCAGGGCTTGCAGCTGCGCTTCGACACGGCATCGTCCCCTGCTGGCGCGCCACTCGTCAGCCATCCACGACTCATCCTGAAGCCAGTTCTAAGTCAGCCGCCGGTTGGCGAGAGCAGGTAGTGCACCGCCAGGTTCGTGTGCTCGCCAAACGGCGCCATCGCCTCCCGCACCCGGCGCTCCGGCCAGATCGGCTCGTCCGAGAACCAGGCCGCCACCACCTTGCGCACCACCAGGTCGCCCGCCGCGACGATGTTCGGCCGGCCCAGGCAGCGGGCCAGGAACCACTCGGACGTCCAGCGGCCGATGCCGGGCAGCTCGCTCAGCCGGGCGATCGCAGCCTCGTCGTCGAGATGGGCGACGTCGAGGTCGGCCTCCGCCAGTGCGGCGATCGAGCGCATCTTCATGCCCGACAGCTTCAGCCCGGTCAGGTCGCCGCCGCGTACCGCCGCCTGGCTGGGGAAGTGCCACCACTCGACGCCGTCGTGGCTGACGCGGTGGCCGAACCGTCGCACCAGCCCGGCCCGCATCACCGCCGCGGCGCGCAGCGAGATCTGCTGTGCGGTGACCGCGGTGACGAGGCTCTCGAACGGGTCGGACAGCAGTGGCGGGCGGAAGCCGGGCGAGCGGACGGCCACGTCCGGATGCGCCAAGGCGAATCCGCTCAGGTCGAAGTGGCATCCCAGCAGGTGGCCGATCTCGGCCACGTCGGCCTCGCCGGCGTCGCCGTAGCAGACGACGCCGTCGGCGGTGATCCGCACCGCCAGGCCGGAGCGCAGCACCCGGTGCAGCCCGCCGTCGTGCCAGCGGCTGGCGAGGTCGTCGCCGAACATGCGAAACCGGAACGTCGAACGCTCGAAGTCATACCCCGGCGGCACGGGCAACGGCAGCATGCGAGGATTGTGGCATGAAGATCGCCATCATCGGCGGCGGCTCGGCCTACATGCCGGGGCTGGCGTTCAGCTTCGCCCGTGAGTCGGCCTGGTTCGCGGAGGCCGAGCTGGCGCTGCACGACATCGACGCTGATGCGCTCGACCTGCAACGCCGCCTGACCGCCGCAATCCTGCGCGCCAACGCTGCCGCGCCGATCGCGGTCTCGGCCACCACCGAGCTCGAGCGGGCGCTCGACGGCGCCGACTTCGTGCTGACCACGTTTCGACCCGGCGGCCTGGAGGCACGGCACCGCGACGAGTCGATCCCGCCCAGGTATGGCGTGATCGGCCAGGAGACGACCGGCCCGGGCGGCCTCGCGATGGCGCTGCGCTCGATCCCGGCGCTGCTCGAGATCGCCGCCCTGATGCAGCGGGGGTCGGCGCCCGACGCGCTGCTCCTCAACTACACGAACCCGGTGCAGCTGGTGACCGACGCGCTGGTGCGCCACGGCGGCGTGGACGCGATTGGGCTGTGCGACCAGCATGGCGGTGAGATCGCCTTCCTGGCCGGGCTGCTGGGCGCCGATCCGCACGACCTCGAGACGGACATCTGTGGCACCAACCACCTCACCTGGACGCGCGCGGTGCGGCTGCGGGGAGCCGACGTGACGCCGCTTCTGTGGGAGATGCTGGGCTCGCTCGACGCGGGCGACGTGGACGACGAGTACTGGGCGCCGGTGGTGCGGCTGTTCCCGCTCTATGGCATGGTCGCCAGCCGCTACCTGGGCTACTACGCGATGCACGACGAGATTCTGGCCCGCTACCGCGCGTCGGGCGTGACCCGGGCGCAGCAGATCATGGCCTCGCTGCCCGAGATCGTCGAGAGCTATCGGCGGGAGGCAGATAGCGACGATCCGCGGCCGCTGGGCGGACGTTTCAGCGCCGAGCATGGCGACTTCGCCGTCGGTCTGATGGCGGCGGTGGTGTCCGGCGAGCCAACCAGGTTCGTGCTCAACGTGCCCAACCGGGGCGGCATCGAGGGCCTGCCCGATGACGCCATCGTCGAGCTGCCGTGCACGCTGCGCGGGCGCGAGATCGAGCGTCACCGGATGGGGCCGATGCCCGAGCAGGTCGCCGGCCTGGTGCTGCAGATGACGGCTCACGCCCGGCTGGCGTCGGAGGCGGCCGTCAGCGGCGATCGCGAGCTGATGCTGCGGGCGCTGATGGCGCATCCGCTGGTCAACGACATCTCGTCCGCCGAGGCGATGCTCGACGAGCTGGTGCCGGTCTCCTAAGAAGCTCTAACGGAATGAATCGTGGATGGATGGCGGATGACATCGCCTCATGCGCCAGCGTGACGCTGCCAGGCGCTGCGAGGCATTCCGTTAGAGCTTCTAACTCTCGCCGGGGGAGAGCCGGAGCGTGATCGTGTGCCACTCTGCCTCGGCCAGCGCGCGGCGCATCGCCTCCTGGTCGCCGAATCGGCCGCGCAGCAGCCGCGCCTCGACGGGCAACACCAGCGAGGGCTGGAGGAACGGCCATGGGTCGACGCGGACGTGAGTCGGATCGCCCTCGATCCACGTCAGCTCCAGGGTCGACGTCTCGCCCTCACAGCTCGGCACGGCCTCCATCGTGGAGCGTTCGGACGATGCCGTGCACAGAAACAGCGAGATCCAGTCCCAGCAGCGGATCAACGAGACGGCATCGTCCACCTCGGTCGGCTCGGCATCCAGCGATGTCCGCAACGCGGCCTGGAACTCGCGCTCGGCCGCGAGGTAGCTGCGGGTCGGCTCCTGGTCGAGCTGATCGGCGGGCACGTGGCGCTCGTACAGGCCGGTGCCGTGCAGCGAGACGAGCAGCGCCGGATAGCGGCCCTGCGGCAGCAGCAGCCGCGCGGCGTCGCGCCACAGCTCGACGTGCATCTCGCGTGGCATCGAGCCGAACGAGTACGGCAGCCCGGCGGCTGGGTCGAGCTGGGGGCGCGTGTCCCACGCCGCCATGCCGATGTCGTGCTGCTCCGCGGCCAGACAGACGTCCTCCCAGGGCTGGAACGGCCACGACCAGGCCCGCGCCATGCGGCCGCTCAGCCAGGCGTGCGCCGGCTGGCCGATCAGCAGCGTGCCGTCCGGATCGGCGCGGTGGATCACGACTCACCCGGAAGCAGCGAGAACATGACCGAGTCGCGCCGGGTGCCACGGTTGTCCATGTAGTCCCGCAGCACCGCCTCGCGTGTGAAGCCGGCCCGCGTGGCCACCGCCTGCGAGGCCAGGTTCTCGATGTCGGTCTGCAGCTGGAGCCGGGCGACGCCGGTTTCGCGCAGCGTCCAGTCCGCGAGCAGCCGCAGTGCCCTGGTCGCCAGTCCCAGGCCGCGCGCCTCCGGAGACAGCCAGTAGCCCGTCTCGGCAACGCCGGGGTCGGCCTTGATCGAGACGCCGATGCCGCCGCGCACGGTGCCCGAGTGGTCGCTGATGGCAAGGTTGAGATCGTCAGGGCTTGTGCGCGAATGCTCCAGGAACCGCTCCGCATCGGCTGCGGTGTAGGGGGACGGGATCACCGGCATGAAGCGCGGCACCAGCGGGTCGCTGCAGCCGCGCACGATCTCGGGCACGTCACTGTCCAGCCACGGCCGCAGCTCGATCGCGTCGTCGCGCAGCTTCGGGTCGGGCGCGATCATGCGGCGTCCCGCGAGAGCAGCGAGTACATGACGGCGTCGCGGCGTTCGCCGCGCAGGTCATACCAGTTGCGAAGCACTCCCTCGCAGACGAACCCGGCCCGTTCGGCCACACGCATCGAGATCTCGTTGTCGACGTCGGTGAACAGCTGCAGCCGGGCGACATCGAGCCGGCTCAGCGCCCACCGAGACACCAGCCGCAGCGCCGTCGTGGCGACGCCGCGTCCGCGCGCCTGCGGATCGACCCAGTAGCCGAACTGGGCGATGCCCGGGTCGAGCAGCCGCATGCCGACAGCTCCGCGCAGCGCACCGGTGGCGGCGTCGCTCGTCACCAGGCTCATGCTGTCTCGCTGCAGCGCATCATCGGCGCCGGAGATGAACTCCTCGGCATCCAGCGCCGTGTAGGGGATCGGGATCGGCGGCAGGAACCGGCGCACCTCCGAATCGTTGCAGCAGCGCACCGCGTCGTCGATGTCGTCCAGTGCCCAAGGGCGGAGGCGCAGGCCGTCCTGGGAGAGGGGTGGGTCGGGGTAGGCGAGAGGCATCGGTCGCAGCATAGGGAACCGCCGCGTGGGTGTGGCCGAGTTCCACATCAGCGCGATTTTGCGAACCGCTCCACCGCCTGCAACAGCTCCTTCGTCTTCGCCTCCGCGGCCGCGGGGTCGCCGCTTCGCATCGCGTCCGAGACGCAGTGGTTGACGTGGCCGTCCAGGATCTGGAGCGCCACCTTCTCGAGTGCCGTCGTGATGGCGCTGATCTGGTCGAGGATGTCGATGCAGTAGCGGTCGTCCTCGACCATCCGCTCGATGCCCCGCACCTGGCCCTCGATCCGGTGGAGGCGTTTGGTGATCGCGTCCTTCTGCTCGCTGTAGCCGTGGCTCATGTGGTGCCCTCCTGGCGGCGGCTGCGGAATCGGCGCAGGCGCAGGCTGTTGGTGACGACGAAGATGCTCGACAGCGCCATCGCGGCGGCGGCCAGCATCGGGTTGAGCTTGCCGGCGACGGCCAGCGGCAGCAGCACGACGTTGTAGGCGAGCGCCCAGAACAGGTTGCCGCGGATGGTGGCCAGGGTGCGGCGCGCCAGCCGGATCGCGTCCGCCGCGGAGCGCAGGTCGCCCGACACGAGGGTCAGGTCGCCGGCCTCGATCGCGACGTCGGTGCCGGTGCCGATCGAGAGCCCGAGATCGGCCTGGGCGAGCGCGGGTGCGTCGTTGATGCCGTCTCCCACCATCGCGACCACCTCGCCCTCACGTTGCAGGCGCCGGATCTCGTCGGCCTTTTCGGCCGGCAGCAGCTCGGCCACGAACCGCTCGATGCCGACCGCCTCGGCGACGGCGCGGGCCGTGGCCCTGTTGTCGCCCGTCAGCAGCACCGGCGTCAGGCCGAGCGCGCGCAGGTCGGCGATCGCCTCTGCGCTGCCCGGCTTGACCACGTCGCGCAGCACGACGTGGCCGATCACGGCTCCGTCGCTGGTGACCTGGGTAATCGTCCCGCGCGCGGCCAGCTCGTCCGGAACGTCCCTGCCACGACCGACCCGCACCGCATGGCCCTCAACGGTCGCCGACGCATGCATGCCGGCAACGCTGCCGGCGTCGGTCGCGGCGGGCATTGCTCCCAGCCGCCGGCGGGCGTGGTCGGCGATCGCGCGGGACGCGGGATGGTCGCTGGCCGCAGCCGTCGCTCCGGCCAGCCGCAGCAGCTGCGCCACCTTGATGCCCTGCGCGGGCAGCACCTCGGCCACGCTCATCCGACCCTCGGTGACGGTGCCGGTCTTGTCCAGCACGATGGTGGTCACCGCCCGCGTCTGCTCGAGCACCTCGGGCCCCTTGATCAGGATGCCCAGCTGCGCGCCGCGGCCGGTGCCGACCAGCAGCGCGGTGGGGGTGGCGAGGCCGAGCGCGCATGGGCAGGCCACGATCAGCACCGCCACGGCGGCCTGGAACGCGAACCCGGCACCGGCGCCGCGGGCCAGCCAGAAGCCGAGCGCCGCCAGTGCGAGCGCGATCACGATCGGCACGAACACCGCCGAGACGCGGTCGGCCAGTCGCTGGGCCTCGGCCTTTCCGCTCTGCGCTGCGACAACCAGCCGCCCGATCTGGGCCAGCGCCGTGTCGGCGCCGACCGCGGTCGCACGGACGACCAGGCGGCCGCCCGCGTTCACGGTTGCGCCGGCCACGTTGTCGCCGACGGACACGTCGACCGGTGCGCTCTCACCGGTCAGCAGCGAGCGGTCGACCGCCGAGCGGCCCTCGACGATCACGCCGTCGGTGGCGATCCGCTCACCGGGCCGCACCACGAACAGGTCGGAGACGGCGAGCCGCTCGATCGGCAGCCGCTGCTCCTGTCCGCCAACCAGCAGGCTGACGTCCTTCGCGCCCAGCTCGACCAGCGCCCGCAGCGCGGCGCCGGCCCGCCGCTTGGCGCGTGACTCGATAGAGCGGCCGGCCAGGACGAACGTGGTCACCACGCAGGCGACCTCGAAGTAGATGTTCTTGGCACCGCCGCCGGCTGCCAGTGTCCAGTCGTACGACATCCGGTAGTCGAGCCCGCCCGCCCCGCGAAACAGCACCGCGATTGCCGACCAGCCCAGCGCGGCCAGCGTCCCGACCGAGATCAGCGTGTCCATCGTCGCCGTGCCGTGGCGCAGGCTGAGGGCGGCTGCGCGGTGAAACGGGAACCCGGCCCAGCCGACGACGCCAATGGCCAGAAGCAGCGAGAGCCACTGCCAGCCGTCGAACTGGAGCGCCGGGATCATCGCCAGCGCCAGCACCGGCGCGGTCAGTACGGCGGATGTGCGCAGCCGGCGGGTGAGCGCGGTCGTGGCATCATCGGGGGGCGGCTGGCATCGTGCGCCCTCGGTCGGAAGGACGGCGTGGTAGCCGGTCTGCTCGATCGTCTCGGCGATTAGCTCGGCGCCGGCCAAGGCGGGGTCGAACTCGACGGTCGCCCGCTCGGTCGCGTAGTTGACGGACGCCTGCACGCCGTCCACGCGGTTCAGCTTGCGCTCGATACGGGTCGCGCACGACGAGCAGGTCATGCCCTCGACCAGCAGCTCGATGCGCGCCTGTGCCGGAGCGCTCATGCCACGTCGTATCCGGCCTCGTCGATCGCAGCCCGGATGGCCGCGTCGCCGAGCTGCTGGCCGGTGACGGAGACGGTCTTTGCCGCGAGGTCGACCGTCACCGATGAGACGCCCGGGATCGGCGCCAGCTCGCGCTCGATCGCGGCCCGGCAGTGGTCGCAATGAACACCCGGGACGGAGTAGCTGAGCGTCTCGGACATAGCCGCACACTAGCATACCCATGGGGGGTATATAGGGCGTGCGCCGGCCGCTACCCTCCGGCCGTGTCCCGCCGCCGCCTGGACAGCGCCGACGCCATGCTCGTGCTGGCCAACGTGTTGTGGTCGCTCAACTACGCCACCACCAAGTACGCGTTCCGGGCCTGGAATCCGCTCGCCTTCGCGGCCATCCGCTTTCTGTTGGCGGGGGCGCTGTTCGCCTCGTTCGTGCGCTGGCGGGAGGGCAGCCTGGCCGTCCGCCGCAGCGACGTCAGGCTGGTGCTGGCGGCGGCCGCCGTTGGCATCCTGGGCAACCAGCTCACGTTCAACTACGCGGTCGAGAACACAACCGCGGGCAACACGGCGCTGATTCTGGGCGCCGCTCCGGCCTTCGCGGCGCTGTTTGCGATGATGGCAGGCCACGAGCGCGTCAGCCGCCGCCACTGGCTGGCGCTGGGCGTCTCGGTGGCAGGCGTCGCTCTGGTCGTCGAGGGCGGCGTCGGCGTGCGCGGCGCCGGCTACCTGGGCGACCTGCTCGCCGTCGGCGCGGCGCTTACCTGGGCCGCCTACTCGGTGATGCTGCGACCGCTGTTCGCGCGCTACTCCGCCTCGCGCATCAGTGCGCTGATGATCGTTGTGGGCGGCGTGATGCTGCTTCCGTTCGGGCTGTCTCAGATCGTCACGCAGGACTGGAGCTCGCTGCGGCCGCTCCACCTGGGCGCCTTCGCCTACTCGGCGATCTTTCCGCTGGTGGTGACCAACGTGCTGTACTTCCGGAGCCTGCGCCGGATCGGGGCCTCTCGGGCGACGCTGTACATGTACCTGCAGCCGTTCCTGGGTGCGCTGTTCGCGGCGCTTTTGATTGGCGAGCAGGTGACGGTGCTGCAGGTGCTGGGCGGCGTCGTGATCGTCGGCGGCGTCTCGCTCGGCCGCCTGATGCCCGGCGCCACCGTCAGGGAGTGAGCGAACCAATCACACCCGAGCGCCAATCGCGTCACGGGCAGCGCGAACCACCGCGCCCACCACGTCACGCACGGCCCATACCAGTCACACCCGAGCGCCAATCGCGTCACGGGACGGCGGGGTCTGACCCCGCTGAGTGCGACTTGCCGTTCGAGCGGCCCCGAATTGCTACGAAATTCGTGGTGCGGATTCTGAGATCCGCATGAACTGGTACGAAATTCGTGGTACGTGACGGCATCGGCGCACACGTTGCGGCGACGTGTCGAGTTGGATCACGCCGAGTGCTGCTCAGCGGCGAGTGCGCGCATCGTCCAGACCGCAAGCACCCGCGCGCAGCGGGCGATCTCCTCGAGGTCGACGTGCTCGTCGGGTGCGTGGGCCAGAGTCGGCTCGCCCGGGCCGTACATCACCGTCGGCGTCGCGCCCTGGTGCACCAGCAGGCGCATGTCGGCGCCGTAGGGCATACCCACGAACGCCGGCAGCTTGCCCAGCACATCGCGAGCCGTCTCGCCCAGGCCCCACGGCAGCTCGTGGGTGTGGGGCAGCGCTGCCGAGGCGAACCGGCCGCCGGTGATCTCGACGCCGGCCGGGTGCTCGCGGAGCCACGGATCGCTCTCGCAGGCGGCGGCGATCGCATCGCGCAGCGCCTGCTCCGCCTGCTCTGGCGACTCGTCCACGCGCACGCCGTAGCGCCCCTCCAGCACGAGCGCCTCCGGCACCGTCGACGACCAGTCGCCGGCCGCCACCATGCCCAGGTTGGTCGGGTACGGCAGCGCCAGGTCGCGCATCGCCGGGTGCCGCTCGCCGGCGTTTCGCACCCGCTCGTCCTCAAGCAGCGCCTGGTGGATGACGTACAGCTTCTCGATCACCGAGACGCCCTCCAACCTGAACGCGGCGTGCGCCGAGCGGCCACTGATCGTGAGCCGGAAGGTGAGCGCACCGGCGTGGGCGGTGACGATCTCGAGCCGCGTGGGCTCCGTGATCACCGCCATCTCGGCCACGTATCCGGCCCGGATCGCCGCCAGCATGCCGGATCCGCCATCCTCCTCGCCCGGCACCGTCAGCAGCACCGCCTCGCCGTCCAGATCGGCGTCGGTCTCGACCAGCGCCCGCAGCGCGGCCAGGCCGGCGACCACGCCGCCCTTCATGTCCAGCGCGCCGCGACCGTACAGGCTCCCGTCGCGGACCTCGGCGCCGAACGGGTCGGCGCTCCAGTGCTCGCGGGCGCCGGGAGCGACGGTGTCGACGTGGCCGCAGATGATCACGCGCCGCGCCGACCCCACCCGGCCGATCGCGCCCGCCACCACCGGCAGCACGGTGCGGGGCGACTCCATGCCGGGGAAGTCGGGGTCGGCCACGATCTCGCCCGGGTCGGCGTCGATCCTGGTCACCTCCAGGCCGGCCATCGCCATTCGCAGCGCAGCCTCGGTCTGCACGGCCGACTCGTTGCCCGTCACGCTCTCGATCCGCACCAGCGCGGTCAGGTCCTCGGCGATGCGATCGCGGTCGACGGCCGCCACCGCCGCCAGCTCGGGCGGCGTCAGGTTCTTCATCCGCGCAGGATGGGGCGGGTGAGGCAGGTCGGTCCGCCGCTGCCGTTGACGCCCACCTCGCCGGCCGGAAAGACGTGCACCTCGGCGCCGGCCGCCTCGAGCCGCGACCGCGTGACCGGATTCCCCTCCGCCATCACGGCCACGCCGGGACGGACGGCCAGCACGTTGCAGCCGAGTGTCAGGAACTCGTCGTCCGGCACCTCCACCAGCCGCGTGCCGCGCTCGAGCAGCATCTCCAGCAGGCCGCAGGGCAGCAGCGGCAGGTAGACGACGCTGAGGTCGTCGGCGATCGGCGAGATCACGCTCATCAGATGGATCAGCTCCCCGGCGCCCTTCCAGTACGGAACGTCGAATACCTCGACCTCGACTTCAGGTTGAAGGATTGCGCGCAGCTGCGCGACGCCGGCCCGGTTGGTGCGGAGCGTCCGGCCGACGCAGAGCGTGCGCTCGTCCAGCCAGAACGTGTCGCCGCCCTCGGCCCGGCCGTCGCCTTCGATGCGGCCCTGGGTCGGCACGCCGTGCGCGTTCAGCCAGCGCTCGATCACCAGCTCCTCGCCGACCCGGTTGGGCTTTCCCGGCCGAAGCGGTATCACGCCGCGGTCGGTAACCAGCACGGGGTCGAAGGTGTAGGTCAGGTCGGGGTCGTGCTCCTCACCCAGCTCGAGCACCGTCGCGCCCAGATCGGTCAGGATCCCGGTCAGGGCGTCGTGCTCGCGCTGGGCGGCGGCCAGGTCGACCTGGTGCAGGAAGCCGTGCGCGGGATCGTCATGGGCGGCGGCGAAGGCGGCGGCTGGGCGCTTGACAAGCACCTCGCGCAGCGGTGCTGTCATGCTCTGGGCGCCGAACGTGCGGGTGCTCATGGTCGGGAGAGTAGACTTTCGGGCGAGCCGATGAGCGAGGAACACGACTACCGGGTGCAGTACGGCGAGGCGATCGCGCGAGCGATCGCCGGCGGCGTTGGCGTCTACCCCGACTTCGACCGCCATCGCCAGGAGACGGTGTGGCGCGTGCTGTCCGCCGACCGCCAGGCGCTGCTCACCTTCTGCCAGCGCCAGAACATCTCGGTCGGCCGCATGGAGACGATCAAGACGCTGAAGAGCCCGAAGCCGCTCTACCAGATGATGGCCACCGGGCACGACGCGCAGACGGTCGCGAAGTGGCAGGGAGGCCGGTAGCGCCCGCGCTGATCGTGGTCGACTTCGACGGCACGATCACCGAGCGCGACACGCTCGTCCAGATCGTGCAGTCGCAGGCGCCGGAGGTCTTCCAGCAGCTGGAGGATGACCTCGACGCGGGGCGGATCACGCTCCGCCAGTGCATCCAGCGCGAGTTCGAGGCGGTGCGCGGCGAGCACGACCAGATCGTGTCCGAGGCGGTCAGCCACGCCCGCGTCAGGCGCGGTTTCGCCGAGTTCGCGAGGGCGGCGCTGGCTGCCGGCCACCGGCTGGTGGTGGTCTCGAGTGGATTCGAGTCGATCATCCGGCCGGTGCTGGAGGCCGCCGGCGTGCCCGCGCTGGAGGTGGTCGCGCACGAGGTGCGGTTCTCGCCCCAGGGGTCGGCCGTCGAGTTCCGCCACGGAGAGGATTGCGACGTATGCGGCCAGGAGTGCAAGCGCTCGGTGGTGACGTCGCTGGGCAATGGCGGCCGTGTCGTCTACATCGGCGACGGCTACTCGGATCGCTGCGCCGCGCTGGCCGCCGACCGCGTGTTCGCTCGTCGCGAGCTGGCCCTCTACCTCGCGCGCGACGGCGTCGCGTTCGAGCCGTTCGACGACTTCGTCCAGATCCGCTCGGCGCTCGCGCTCGGCTGACGCGCCGAGCCGAGCCGAGCGCTACAGCGGCCAGTCTGACCGCTCGCGCAGCGAGTCGAGGTCGGCGTCGTCGGCCGCCCATGCCCGGGTTCGATCCGGCGCCACCGCCAACGCGCGGTTGAGCATCGCGATCGCGTCGTCGGGGTGGCCCGCGAGCGCTCCCCAGCAGGCGAGGTTGAACAGCAGCGCGGGATGGTCGGGGTGGTCCACCAAGCCGGCAGCGGCGATCGTGTAGGCGCGTTGCGGATCGCCGGCAGCGGCAGCCGCCCCCGCCTCGAAGTAGTGCTCCCAGGCCGAGGGCCGGAACGGCTCACCCGGTTTGCCGCCGATGGCGAGCACGCTGGTGCCCGGCTCGGCAGCCACCGCTTGGCGCTGCAGATCGGGGTCCGCGATGTGCACCAGCGAGCCGGCCGGCACGTCGTGTTGCTCGCCGCCCACGGTGAACGTCGCCCGTCCGGTCAACACCACGTAGATCTCCTCGTGGCCGAGGTCTGACTCGGTGTGGCTCTCGACCACCTCCGCGCCAACCTCGTCCGCCGAGTAGGCGTTGATGCCGAACGCGCGCACGTCCAGCGTCTTTCGCAGCGGGTGCCACTGGAGCGCTCCTCCGACCACCGGGATCGGCCCCACGTCCGCGATCTTCACCACCTGTGCGCCTTGCCTCATCGCGCCAATCCTCCTCTACAATGCGCCGCGGTGTCAATCGTCCTCTACTCAGCAAACGAGTGCCCGTTCTGCGTCCGCACCCGCCTGGTGCTGGCCGGCAAGGGGATCGAGCACGAGCTGGTCGAGGTCGATCTCAGCGACAAGCCCGCCTGGCTGCACGAGCTGAATCCGCGCAATCGGGTGCCCGTTCTCAAAGATGGCGACACGGTGCTGTGGGAGTCAGAGGCGCTGAACGAGTATCTGGAGGAGATCCGGCCGGAGCCGGCGATGATGCCCGGTGACGCCGTCGGCCGCGCCCGTGTGCGCTCCCTGCTTCGCCTGTTCGAGGACCTGTCAGACGCCTACTACGCCGCCCGCGGGAACGAGCCCGGTGCCGAGGCGGGCGTCCGCGAACAGCTCGCAGGGCTGGAGCAGCGCCTGACCGATCAGCCCTACCTGGCCGGCGACGGCTACTCCCTGGCCGAGCCGGCTTGGTGGCCGTGGATCGTGCGGCTGCACCGTGTCGGCGTGGACGTCGCTCAGTACGCCGCCGTGGCGGCGTGGTGCGAACGGCTGGCGCAGCGGCCCGAGTACGCCGCCGAGCTCAGCCTGCTCGGCGCTTAGCCAGCTCGGCGAAACGTGCGGCCAGCGTGCGTCCCACCGCCGCGTGCTGCTCGTAGTGCTCGTCGATGGCACGCAGATAGACGTCCCGCGGATAGCCGTTCTCGGCCAGGTCGTCTCCGCCCAGCTCGAGCCAGCCGGTCAGCACCTCGCGGGTGGCCTCGATGTGAAACTGCGTGCCCCACGCGCACTCGCCGACTCGCAGTGCCTGCAGCGCGGCCGGATTGCGCGCCAGCTCGACGGCTTTGTCGCCCGGCCGGCACGCGTAGTAGTGCCACTGCATCGTCCGAAACCGCGGCGGCAGGCCGCCGAACAACGGATCGTCGCCGGCCGCCGGCAGCAGCTCGACCTCGTGCCAACCCACCTCGTGCGGCTGGGAGCGGTAGACCTCGCCGCCCGCCGCCTCGGTCAGCACCTGCGCGCCCAGGCACAGGCCGATGTAGGGCGTGCCGCCGGCGATCGCCTCGGCCACCAGCTCGATCTCGTGACCCAGCCAGCGATGCTCGTGCACCTGGTGGGTGTCGACAAGGCCGCCGCCGGCCACGATCGCATCGATCCCGTCCAGCGTCTCGGGCAGCGGCTCGCCGGCGTATGGGTGGACGGTCTCGACCTCGAAGCCGCGCTGCTCCAGCGCCTGCACGAACGGCACCGCGGGGTCGGTCGACTCGTTCTGGATGTGCAGCGCCTTAGCCATGGATCTCGGCCGCCTCACGGTACTCGCGCTGCTCGCGCCTGATCAGGTCGGGGTTGGTGTTGCGGGCGATCGCCAGCTCGTGGGCCAGCCACTGCAGCGGCAGCGCCGCCGCCAGCAGCG
>JAWVEC010000125.1:0-7996 GCA_033856975.1 Gaiellales bacterium | reverse complement strand
AGAGGAAGACGAGCGTCGACGCGCCCAGCACGAAGGCGAAGATCGAGATGATGAAGTTGAGCGTGGCAAAGCGCGGGTCGTAGTCGGCCACGCGTCGCGGCATGCCCTGCAGGCCGAGCCAGTGCATAGGCATGAACGTGGCGTTGAAGGCCACGAACGTGAGCCAGAAGTGCAGCCTTCCCAGCCGCTCGTCGTACATACGGCCGGTCATCTTCGGGAACCAGTGATAGATGCCGGCGTAGATCGTGAACACCGACCCGCCGAACAGCACGTAATGGATGTGGGCGACCACGAAGTAGGTGTCGGACACGTTGATGTCGACCGGCAGGACTGCCAGGAAGATGCCCGACAGCCCGCCGATCACGAACGTGAACAGGAAGCCGAGGGCAAACAGCATGGCCGTGGTTAAGTGGATCACCCCGTCCCACAGCGTCGCGATCCACGAGAAGATCTTGATGCCCGTCGGCACCGCGATCAGCATGGTGGTCGCCATCATCGGGATCCGCAGCCAGCCCGCCATGCCGCTGACGAACATGTGGTGCGCCCAGACCGTGAAGCCCAGCACGCCGATGGCGACGGTCGAGAAGGCGATCAGCCGGTAGCCGAAGATCGGCTTGCGGGAGTGGATCGAGATCACCTCGCTGATGATGCCGAAGCCGGGCAGCATCATGATGTAGACGGCCGGGTGGGAGTAGAACCAGAAGATGTGCTGGTAGAGCACCACGTTGCCGCCCGCGGACGGGTCGAAGAAGTGCGTGTGCATGACCCGGTCGTAGAGGACCATGAACTGCGATCCGGCGATGAACGGCGTTCCCAGCACAACCAGCGACGAGGTCGCCAGGTTCGCCCACACCAGCAGCGGCATCCGCCAGAAGCTCATGCCGGGGGCGCGCATGGTCACGATCGTGACCAGGAAGTTGACCGCGGTCGCGATCGACGAGGCACCGGCGAACTGCACGCCCAGCGTGAAGAACGTGTTGCCAAGCTGGGCGTGCTCGGACAGCGGCGCGTAGTTCGTCCAGCCGGCATCGAACGGCGTGACCAGGAACGAGGCCAGGAAGATCACGCCGGCGGGGATCAGGAACCAGAACGAGAGCGCGTTCAGGCGCGGAAATGCCATGTCCTGGGCACCCAGCATCAGCGGTATCACGAAGTTCGCCAAGCCGGCGAACGAGGGAATCACGAACAGGAAGATCATCAGCGTCGCGTGCGCCGAGAACAGGCCGTTGTAGGTGCCCGGCGAGACGTACTGCGTGCCGGGGGCGGCCAGCTCGGCGCGGACGCCCTCCGCCAGCGCGCCGCCGATCAGGAAGAAGATGAACGTCAGCACCAGGTACTGGACGCCGATCACCTTGTGGTCGGTGTTGACCTTGAAGTAGTCGCGCCAGTTGTACGCACCGTGAGCGGAGTGGTCCTCCTGCACCCAGCCGGGCTTGCCGGTCAGGTATCCCCACCAGTAGTCGAAGCAGCCGATGCCGACAGTGAAGCCGATCGCCCAGAAGGTGAGGCCGAACGTTGCCAGCACCTCGTGGGCCGAGTCGCTGGAAACGGGATCGAAGCCCAGCTGGTGCCGGATCAGCGCGGCGATGCCGGCGGCGGTCAGGCCAAACGCGAACGAGACCCAGATCGCCCGCACCCAGCTGCCCCGAAACCAGAGGCTGCGCTGAGGCGAGGAGTCGACCGGGCCGTGGCCGTGGCCGAGATCGGCGGCGTGGCCTGCCATCTATGCCCCTCCCTGGGTCGAACTCTGTTGCGCCTTCATCTCGCCCAGCCACTTCTCGAACTGAGCCGGGGTGACCACCCGCACCACCGCCCGCATCAGCGAGTGGCCGGGGCCGCACAGCTCGGTGCAGATCAGCGTGTACGTGCCGATCCTGTTCGGGGTCGCGTAGGTGCGGGTGATCTGGCCCGGCACGGCGTCCGACTTGACCCGGAACTGCGGGACGTAGAAGGAGTGGATCACGTCGTGCGGCAGCGAGGAGATGTCGAACTGCGTCGGGCGGTTGTTCTCGAGCACAAGCACCGGCGACTTGACGCCGTTTGAGTAGGTGAACGTCCAGGTGAACTGCTCCGCCTGTACGTCGACGACCAGCTCGTTCTTGAACGTCGTCTCATTGCGAACCAGCACCACGCCGCCGACGATGGCGAAGGCGACCACGATCACGGTCGGAATGATCGTCCAGCCGATCTCGAGCATCGTATTGCCGTGCAGCGGAGGGCCGTCGCGGTTCTCGTCGCCGGGCCGGGCGCGGAACTTCCACACCGAGTAGACCAGGAACGTGGTGACGATCGCCATGATGAACGAGGACATGATCATCAGCGCCAGGTAGAGCCAGTCCTGGCGTTCGGCCTGCACCGCGGCGGCGACGGGGAACCAGGACGGGGTGACGAGGATCGCGATCGACCCGATCGCTCCCAGCACCAGCGATACCACCCCAACCTTCAACGCGGACAAACGCATCTCCTCGACCGGCCGCCCCGGCGGGGCGTTGCGGCAGCATTCTATGGTGCCAGCCCGACGGTAGCAACGAGAACCGCGACACCTTTGGCAGCGCGGGTTCGTGGCATCATCCACGGTGACCGATGGCTTTCATCCTCTCGCACCTGCCGCACATCATCGCCCCCACCCTGGGACTCCTGTTCCTGGCCCGGTTCGCGTTCTACGTGCGGCGGCTGCCGCCAGCGCACCTGTCGGACGACGAGCTGGCCGAGTGGCACGCGCGGCGGCAGGCCGGCAAGAGCTGATCAGATCGCGCGCAACAGCCGCTGCGCGGACAGCGCCACCAGCGTCGTGCCGGCGGCCGAGATGGCGAACACCTGCGTCGGGGTCAGGTGGGCGACCAGGGCACTCGCCAGCACGCCGCCGAGCGTGGCCGCGAGCAGCGCGGCCATCCGCCCGGTGATGCCGACCCGCGCCTGCTCGTGCGCACCGGCTCGCGTCTGGCGCTCGCCGATCAGCAGCGTGATGAACAGCAGCCCGGAGCCCTCCAGCAGCGAGAAGGCGATCGTCCCAGCGGGCACGTTGTGCGCCAGCGCCAGCCCGCACGCTCCCACAGCGCTTCCGATCAACGAGCCGCGCAGCGCGAGTCCGATGCCGAACCGGCGATGGACGGCGGGCGCCGAGATGCCGCCGAGCAGCCCCGCGCCGCCGCCGATCGCGAGCATCCATCCGGTCTCGGGGCCGCCCGCTCCCAGCTCCCCGCGGGCGAACACCACCAGCAGCGAGTAGATCATGTTCACCGCCAGGTTCCAGGCCATGCCGACCGCGGTCAGCAGCCGCAGCATGGGGTCGCGCACGACCAGCATCAGTCCGGCCGACAGCCCGTCATCGGCGTGCCGGCTCTCCGCCCCGGGGCCGAGGTCGGCTCGCATCGAGCTGATCAGCACGAACGCGATCGCAAAGCCGGCCGCCTGCACCCACAGCGCGTCGTCGGCGCCCACAAGGCCGATCAGCGCGCCGCCCAGCGCCGGTCCCACCAGGAAGCCCATCGACCACACGAACGAGAGCGCGGACTGGCCCTCGACGAAATGGCCGTCGCCGACCAGCCGCGCGATCGCACCGAAGGCGGCGGCGTCCACGAACACGCGGCCGGCCGTCACCCCCAGCCCGGCGGCATAGATCAGGAGCAACGGCAGCTGGCGGGCATCGGTACCGAACAGCACCACCAGGGGTATCACCGCGGCGGCCACCAGCTGCGCGCCCACGCCCAGCTCCATCACGCGCCGGCGCGAGTGGCGGTCACCGACGTCGCCGGCCGGCAGGCCGAGCAGCACGTAGGGGATCGTGCCGACCAGGAAGGCGGCGCCGGCCTCGGATCCCGATCCGCCGGCGTCCAGCACCAGCCACGGCAGCACGACCGCGGACAGCCCACCGCCCAGCGAGTCCATCAGCTGGGCGACCAGGAAGCGTCGGCCGTCACGCGTGGTCAGCAGCACGTTTTGCATCGCGTGCGCATGGTATGGGGCCGGCTGGCGCGATCAGCCGGTCCCGGCCTTCGGGGGCATCCGCCCCCGGCCCGCGGCATCATACGCAGACGATGGCACTGCATCTGACTCAGATACAGCGCTCCTACGGGGGCGACGAAGTGCTGCGCGACGTCTCGGCGATCGTGCGCCCCCGCGACCGGGTGGCGCTGGTGGGCCGGAACGGCGCCGGCAAGACGACCCTGCTTCGGATCATCGCCGGCGAGCTGGACGCCGAGGGCGGCAGCGTCAGCATGACCAGCGGCACGCGCGTGGCGCTGCACGACCAGCGCCCGCCGCTTCGCCGCGGCATCACGCTGGGTGCCTACGTGGGCGAGGGCGCGGCGGCCGCGGCGCGGCTCGAGGGCGAGCTGCGCGGGCTCGAGCGGCGGATGGCGGAGGGAGACACCGACGGCACCACGCTGGCCGAGTACGGCCGCGTGCAGGCCGAGTTCGAACGCGCCGGCGGCTACGCCTGGCGGTCGCGGCTGGAGGGCATCGCCCGCGGGCTGGGCTTCTCGCCCGAGGACCTCGAACGGCCGCTGGAGACGTTCTCGGGCGGCGAGCTGACGCGAGCCTCGCTGACCCGCGCGCTGGCCGGCGAGCCCGACCTGTTGCTGCTCGACGAGCCGACCAACCACCTCGACGTCGACTCGATCGAGTGGCTGGAGGAGTACCTCGACGGCCTGGACGCCTCGGTGGTGTTCGTCTCGCACGACCGCTGGTTCCTCGAGTCGGTGGCAACCGCCGTGCTCGAGCTCGACCGCGGCAAGGGACGCTTCACCAAGGGCAGCTACTCGCACTGGCGCAAGGAGCGGGCCGAGCGGATGGCTACGCAGGCCGACCAGTTCGAGCGTCAGCAGGAGGAGCTGGCCCACCTGCAGCGGTTCGTCGACCGGTTCCGCTACGGCACCAAGTCGCGGCAGGCGCAGAGCAAGCTGAAGGCGATGGCGCGGATCGAGCGGGTCGACCGGCCGACCGAGCAGCGCAGCCTGCACTTCGACTTCCCGCCGCCGCCGCGCAGCGGCCGAGTCGTGCTGGAGGCCGAGGGCCTGGACGTGGAGGTGGCCGGCCGGGTGCTGGTGAAGGGCGTCAGCTTCCACATCGAGCGCGGCCAGCGGGTGGCGCTGATCGGGCGCAACGGCGCGGGCAAGACGACGCTGCTGGAGACGCTGCTGGGACGGCGCGAGACGAGCGCCGGGCGGGTCAAGATCGGCCACAACGTCGAGCTGGCCTACTACTCGCAGCAGTCGCTGGAGCTGCCCGAGCACCTCAAGCTGGTCGACGCGGTGTCGCAGGGCACGAAGCTGAACGGCCCCCAGGCGCGCATGCTGCTGGGCCGGTTCCTGTTCTCGGGCGACCAGGTCGAGAAGCCGGTCAGCGTGCTCTCCGGAGGCGAGCGGCGCCGGCTGGCGCTGGCCCGCACCGTCGTATCGGGTGCCAACTTCCTGGTGCTGGACGAGCCCACCAACCATCTCGACATCGAGAGCCGCGAGGCGCTCGAGGACGCGCTGGCCGACTTCCCGGGGACGATCCTGCTGGTGTCCCACGACCGGGCGCTGATCGAGGCCCTGGCCACGCGCACGATCGCGATCGAGGACGGCCGGCTGCGGCTGCGCGACGGCGCCTTTGGCGAGTACGCCCGCGACCACGAACCGGTGGCGGCCGCCGCTGCGACCAAGCCGGCGCCGAAGCCGAAGCAGCCAAAGCCGGTGACGGTCGCGGCCGGGACCCCACGACGCTCCGCGCGCGAGGCCGCCCGGCTCGAGAAGCAGATCGAGAGTCTCGAGCTGGAGCTGGGCGCGATCAGCGCGCGGCTGTCGCAGCCGGATGCATACGAGGATCGCTCGGCGCTGTCTCAGGATGGGCTGCGCCACCAAGCGCTTCAGGAGGAGCTGGCGTACCTCTACCGGGAGTGGGAAGCGCGGGCGGGATAGCTCACTCGACATCGCGGCGAGCGAGCGTATCCTGGCGGCATGATCAGGCGGGGACTGGTGTTGGGGGCGCTGGCGTGTACGAGCGCCGCGGCATGCTCGAACGGCGCAGCCACGAGCGAGAGCCCGCCGTCCTGCCGGCCGCTCGCCACCGCGGCCGGCGATTCGCTGACCGAGGCGCGGGCGGTGGCAAAGCACTACGTCGCCGACATCGCGGCCCATAGCTATGACGCAGCCGCGCGTGAAACGGAGCCGTGCAACCGCCGGCAGTACGCAGAGATTCGAAAGCTGTGGAAGTTCATGGCAGGCATGCCGGTGGGCCAGTCTCTGGTCACCGCGCATGCGATCAAGGGTTCGCCGTGGCCAGGATCGGCGAGGGTGACCGTGACGGTCGAGATCCGGTTTGGGAAGGCTCCCTACAGCGCGTGGATCACCGCCGCCACGCGGACGCTTCGCCTGGACAGCCGGCCGAGCGGCTGGCGGGTTACGACCGACCTGACCAAGAAGCGCCGCGGGAAGCTGTCCGCCTACGGCTTCAGCAGCTACCGGCGGCCGGAGTTCCTGTCCGGCAGACGCGCCACCGTCGTCTACAGCGCCGCCAGCGACCACGCCGACGCGGAGGTGATCCTGGGGACGGCAGACAACGTGATCGGGTCGCTGTGGAAGCGATACGGCGGCGGGCGGTCCGTGCAGCGCCCGATCCTGTTCCTGGTCACCGACCGCAAGCAGGCGGAGCGGCTGGCGCACGTCAGCCTGGGCAAGGTTCGCACACCGGCCGGGTTCGAGTTCAGCTCGTACGCCTACATCGACCTGCCGCAGTGGGAAACCTACGGCGAACCCGCCGATCAGCGCTCGATGATCGTGCACGAGCTCACCCACGTGGCGACGCGTTCGTGGGTCGAGACGGCACCCCACAGCCTGGCCGAGGGCGTGGCCATGTATGAGGAGAATCGCTGGCGCGTCCAGCACCATCTCGGCAGGATCCCGCTGTTCGGACTCAGGCAGCTGTACCGGCAGGGAACGCTCCCAACGGCGCTGATCTGGCAGCGGAGGGAGACCGACTGGGGGCTCTCAAACCTGATCGCGATCCAGTACTCCTACCTCGACGCGATGACCATGGTGCAGCAGGTTGTGGCTCACCACGGCGGTATCCCCGGTTTGCAGCGGCTGGCGGCGGCGTTCAGGGCGCGGGCGGGCAGGGGCGAGTTCACCGCGGCCGACGTCGATGCCGCGTTCGTTCAGGCGCTGGGGGTCTCGTTCGACCAGGTGGTGGCGGAGGCGCATGCGGCCGTGGGGGCGTAGGAGGCCCGCCGGGGTTGCCCGTCGAACCAACGAGGCGGACACTCCAGACATGCAGCTGTCATCGAGCAGAACACCTGGCCCTCCGGGCGCCGCGACCGTGGCACCGGCCGACACTCGGCAACGGAGCAACGGCGCACGGCGACCGCTGGCGTGGGCGGTCGGCCTGGCAGCGCTGATCTTCGCAGGGAACCTGTTCCAAGACCGCTACCTGTTCTGGGACAGCTACCTCGACCTGGCCGCGGGCCGCGTTGTCGCACACGATGGGATACCGCACCGTGAGGTGTTCACGGTGGCAGCCAGCGGAGACCGCTGGATCGATCAACAGTGGCTGGCGCACCTCTTAACGTACGCCAGCTGGTCGATTGGCGGCTATCCGGGAGTCGCGATCGTCTCCTCGGCCGCGGTTGCCATGGCATTTGGACTGCTCACCGCGATGCTGATCACCAGAGGCGTGCATCCACAGCGTGCGGTTCTCTGGGCGCTCGGGGCATACGCGGTCTGCCTCGGCAACACCGTCGTTCGCGCTCAGGCAGTCGCCTACCCGTTGTTCGCACTGCTGCTCTGGGGTCTGATCGACGACGCTCATCAGCCGCGATGGCGCCGACGCAACCTGCTGGTGCTGCCGCTGCTGGCGGTGTGGGCCAACCTGCACGGTTCGGTGCTGCTGGCCGCGATGCTGGTCGCAATCGCATCGGTGATACGCGCGGTGATAATGCGCCGCCGGGACGAGAGCGCCGTCGGATACGTGGTGATCGCCGTGCTTGCCCCGCCGGCGGTGCTCGCGACGCCCTACGGCT
>JAWVEC010000124.1:0-3699 GCA_033856975.1 Gaiellales bacterium | reverse complement strand
CCCGACAGCGGCCGGGTGGGGGCGTCGGGTCTGCGCGGATACGTGAGCCAGAACCCGGCCCACCACGCGCTGCGCGAGACGGTCGCAGATGAGGTCGCATACGCGCTCGAGAACCTCGACGTCGCCCGATCGCAGCGAGCGGCACGGGTCGGCGGCGAGCTGGAGCGGTTCGGCCTCGGCGCCCTGGCCGACAGGCATCCCCGTGACCTCTCGAGCGGCGAGCGCCAGCGGCTCGCGATCGCGTCGGTGACGGTGATGCGGCCGGCGCTCCTGCTCCTGGACGAGCCCACCCGCGGCCTCGATGGGCTGCGCAAGCTGGCGCTGGCCGAGCTGGTGCGGCGGCTGGCGGCCGACGGATGCGCGGTCGGCGTGGTCACGCACGACGTCGACTTCGCCGGCGAGGCGGCGATGCGGGTGACGACGATGGCGCGGGGTCGGGTGCTGGCCGACCAGAGCCCTCGCGAACTGCTGGCGCGCGGCGGCTTCTTCGCCTGCCAGCTGGGTCTGGCGCTGGGCTGCGTGACCGTGGCCGACGCCGTTCGCCGGCTGTCGCCGGATCGCGAGCGGGCGCATGTCTAGCTTCGTACTGGGACTGGCCGTGATCTGCATCGTGCTCGCCATCTCGGCCGTCGAGACGGGCCCCAATCGCAGCCGCGAGCTCTCGCTGGTGGCCGCGCTGGCCGCCGCGGCGGCCGGCGGGCGGGTGCTGTTTGCCTTCGTGCCGAACGTGCAGCCGGTCACGATCATCGTGGCGGTGACAGGCGCGACGCTGGGAGCGCGGGCCGGTATCGCGGCCGGCGGCGCCGCCGCGCTGCTGTCCAACACGGTGCTGGGGCAGGGCCCGTGGACTGCCTGGCAGATGATCGGCTGGGGCTTGGTGGGCGCCACCGCGGCGCCGCTTGGCCGCCTGCTGCGAAACCGCTGGGCGCTGGCGGCGTTCGGCATCGTCTGGGGCTTCCTGTTCGACTGGCTGATGGACGTCTGGGCGTGGAGCTCCCTGGGGCCGAGCGCCGACCTGCACTCGTTCATCGCCCTGGCGGCAACCGGCCTGCCGTTCGACATCGCACACGCAACCGGGAACGCGATCATCGCGGTGGTCGCGGGCCCGTCACTGATCCGCATGCTCGACCGCTACGCACAGCGGCTGCATGCCACCTTCTCACCACTGGAGACGACATGATCCGACGCGCCCTGATCCTGGCACTCACGCTCATCTCGCTCACCACCGCGCTGGCACAGGCGGCCGGAGGCGGTGACTACCTGGCGTCACGCCAGACGCTGTCGGGTGGCTTCGCCGAGGCCGGCGGCTCGGCGTCGGTCTCTCTGACCGAGTGGTCGGTGATGGGGCTGCAGGCGGCCGGCCGTTCGCCGGCCACGATGCACCGCCCCGGCGGCAAGACACCGGTGGCGTTCCTGGCCGCTCAAGCCAAGAACTGGCACGACTCCTACTCGCTGGAACGCGGCATCCTGGCCGCGGTCGCTCTGGGTGCGAACCCGACCAGGTTCGCGGGCCGGAATCTGGTCACGGCGCTGCGATCGACGGTCAACGCGGCGACCGGCCGGATCGGCAGCTTCTCGAACTCCACCTACTGGGGCGTGCTGGCTTTCAGGGCCGCCGCGGCAACCCTGCCGACTCGCTCACTGGCCTACATCCGAAGCCAGCAGGGGGCCGGCGGCGGGTATGGATACGCGCCGGGCACGGGAGCCGACTCGAACGACACCGCGGCGGCCGTGATGGCGCTTCGCTCGGGCGGCACACCCTGCAACGTGACGGCGGTCGCCCACGCCTACGACTTCATGCACAGCCTCCAACGCAGCGATCACGGCTACGCCCTCAACGCCTCGGCCGGATCGGACAGCCAGTCGACGTCGTGGGTGATCCAGGCTCGTATCAAGTGCGGTCTGATCAACACCGGCGCGCTCGGCTACCTGACGGCCCGCAAGCGCACCAGCGGCGCCTACGAGTACCGGGCCGGGCTGCTGCAGACGCCGGCTTGGGTGACGGCGCAGGTGTTGCCGGCGGTGCACGGAAAGGCGTATCCGATCCGGTAGCGCCTAGCCGAGAAGCCAGAACGCTACGGCGACAATGAAGTAGATCACCAGCAGCTGCAGCCCTTCCAGCCAGTTCGTCTCCCCGGATCGGGCGACCAGCGTGGAGCCGAGCGCAGCCGCGCCCAGGGCGGCCAGCTGCAGCGGGTCGAATACGAGCGCCACCTCGTTGCCGATCAGCATGCTGGCGAACACGGCGATGCCGCTGGCCAGCAGCGCGATCTGGATGCCCGAGCCGTAGGCGATGCCCATCGCGAAGTCGACCCGGTTCGCCAGTGCCAGCTTGACGGCCGAGAAGTGCTCGGCCACGTTGCCGATGAAGGGCACCACGATCAGGCCGATGAACTCGCGTGGAACGCCCCAGGCATCGATCGTGGCCTGGATCGAGTGCACCAGCACCTCGGATACGACGCCGGTGGCAAGGGCGGTGGCGACAAGCAGGATCAGCGCCTGCCGGCGTGACCACGCCATCTCGCCCGCCTCGTCGTGGAACCGCAGGCCCGGGGAGGTGAACGAGAAGTAGAGGTAGGCGACGTAGCAGACCAGCAGCGCGGCGGCCGTCAGCCGCGACAACGCCAGCTCCGAGCTGACATCCGACTCGAGCGCGTGGAACAGGGTGGGGATGCCCAGCCCGATCACCCCCAGCACCAGCATCGAGGAGTTGGTCGCGGCCACCCGCTCGTTGAACTTCTGGATGCCGTGCCGCCAACCGCCCAGTAGCAGTGCCAGCCCCAGGATCAGGAGCACGTTGCCGATCACGGAACCGATGATCGAGGCCCGCGCGATGTCCGTCAGGCCGGCGTCGATCGCGAGCACCAGGATCACGACCTCCGGCAGGTTGCCGAAGCTGGCGTTGAGCAGCGCCGAGGCGCGCGGCCCGGCCGACGAGCCGGCCTGCTCGGTGGCCTCGCCCAGCGCCCAGGCCAACCCGGCCACCGCGAAGCCGGCCACCACGAACACCACCTGGCCGGCGGCGTCCGCGACCCGCAGCCCCAGGGCGACGGCCGAGAGCACGAAGATGATCGTGAACACGACCTTCTGGAAGCGCGTCACAGGTACCAGACCGCCGTGGCGATGATCGCGTAGACGGCAACCAGCTGCGCGCCCTCGAGCCAGTTCGACTCGCCGTCGATGGCGATCAGCGCGGTGATGAAGACGGCCGCGACCAGCGCGATGATCTGGATCGGCGGGAAAACGAGGTCGAAGCTGTGCGGCATGGCCAGCGAGATGAACACCAGCAGCGGCGCGACACCGAGCGCGATCTGGAGCGATGAGCCAAGCGATACCAGCATCGAGAAGTCCATGTCGTTCTCGTACGCGATCTTGATGCCGACGATGTTCTCGGCGATGTTGCCGACCAGCGGCACGATGATCAGACCCAGAAACACGGCCGAGATCCCCAGGTCGTTGATCACCTGGGCGAGGGTTCCCACGAACACGTCGGCGATCACCGCGACCGCGCCGGTCGAGAGCAGCAACAGGAGCATCGCCAGCCGCGCCGACCAGTGCGAAACCGCGTGTTTGTCGAGCCCCTCCCGGGTCACCTCGGGCGTGCGGAAGTAAAAGACCAGCATCAGCACGTACAGCACCAGCAGGATGGCCGCGGTCACGTCGCTGACCGCCTGGACGTTGGCGTGCCGGCCAACACGG
>JAWVEC010000123.1:0-6675 GCA_033856975.1 Gaiellales bacterium | reverse complement strand
ACATTCCGACCAGGCTGCGGAAGGGCGCTCTTGACGTCCATACGGTCCGCGATGGCCGACGCCGGAACCGTCCACTCCTTGGCGGACTTGTCCCCCGCAAGGAACGCGCGATAGGAAGCCGTCACCTCACCGATCTCCTTCGCGGCCGCCTCACGGTTCCGCCGATCCACGGGCAACACCCGCTGCCGCGGGGAGTCATCGATTCCGACCGACTTGCAGTAGTACATGAACACGGGCGGCTGATCTCCGCCCGCCTTGTCCCTCTTTTCAAGGACGATCAAGGAGGTCTTCACGCGGGCGGTCGATCGCTGAAATGCGTCGCCAGGCAGGGACACCACGGCACGCACAATGAATCGCTCGCGGATGAAGTCTCGTACCGTGGCGTACTTCGGCCCCCCTAGGATGCTGTCGTCGATGACCGTTACCAACCGGCCTCCCGACTTGAGGAGGTCGTGATACCGCTCGAGGAACATGACGCTGGATTTCAGAACGGGTCGCGGTTTGCGTTTCCCGCCGGACGCGTCAAAGGCCACCGCATACTCGTCCAGAATCGCCGCGTCCCGGCGGTACTTCCGTTGATACTCTTTCGCGAAGGGCGGATTCGTGAGCGCAACGTCCGCGAATCCTGACGAACCGATGAGGTCACGAAGCTGATCTTTTTCCCGGGCGGTCTCTGGATTATCGGTCGACAACTCGGCCACTTTCTTGTCCAGCACATCGCACTGGAAGACGCTGCTGCCGCCGTCGCCGTGAAGGTACATGTTCATCCGCGCGATGCGGGCAAGGGGCGGGTCTGCCGCCACATCCACCCCGTAGACACGCTCGGTGGCGATCAACCGCTTCAAGCTGCGCGACTCGGCATCGGTGAACGAGGCGTTGGCATCGGCCTTCCCCCACTCGTCCGCTAGTGCGTCGATCAGGAAGCCGCCGCTGCCGCAGCACGCATCGATGACCGTATCGACGTGGTCACGCCCGACGCGAAGGTCCGCCAAGCCGATGGCGAGCTTCACGACGCTGCGAGGAGTGAAGTACTGGCCCAGGTCCTTTCCCCGCATCGTGGCATTCAAGAACGTCTCAAAGAGTCGACCGTTGAGGTCCGCGTCGATTCCAAAGAGGTCGACGTGCTCAAGCCTTGCCACGACGCCCTTGATGGTCTCGGCGGACAATCGCAAGTGATCATCCGCGTCGAAGATCCGCTTTCGCTTCCCAGCTTGGATATCCGCCTCGAGTTGCCGAAGTAGCGTCTGAAACTGAAGAGCGTCCGTCGGGTTTGGGTGGTCGCCCTCACGCTGTTCAATCCAAGCGGTCGAGAACCGCACTTCGTCCCTCGGCACCTCGATCTCGACTTGCTCGGCAAACTCGGGATGCTGGGCGTGAACTTCTCGATCTGAGAGCAGCTTGAGGAACACGAGCTTCACGAACTCGATGAACGCTGCCGACTGACTGAGGTTGTCCTTCTTGTAGATGTGCTGGTGACACCAGACAAAGTCGGCATTCAGGTCTTCAACCGAACGTCGACGAAGAACGTGAGTTTCAGCGATCGGTGCGGGGGCTTCGCCAGCTTTCGCCACGACCGACTCCGCGAGCAGGCCCTTCAGCGCTCCGAGCTTGGGACTCCCCTCTGTGAAGTCGGCGAAGCCGAGCTCCAAGACTGGGCGCCTCTGCGTCCCAGGTGTACACCCGAGTCGTGACGCCGTTCGTCAGCATGAAATGGGTGGTCGGATTGCCCCTCGCACGGCGATTGAGTCCAAGGCAGTAGCCGGCACATTGACCGACGTGCTCGTCGAGGTCCTCATCCGGGGCCTTCGCGTCCAAGATCCACCGAATCTTCCGTCGCACTCGCAGTGCGTAGTCCGGCTTGAACTTCGACTTGGTGCTGCCCTTCGCGATGACCAGCTCGTCGAGACTGGTCTTGGGCTTTATCTGGCTGTCGGCGTAGCCGAGCTCCTTGAGCAGCCTGTCCGCGAAGAACTGCTCGACCGTCGCCTCGTTTGTCAGGTCCGAGAGCGAGCAGAAAAGGTTTTGTTGAGCGGTCTTTTTGGGCGGCACGGGTCTCGCTTTGATCGCCAGGGGATCGCGCCCGACTATACCGCCACTTCCGTCCTGTCTGTCCGCCAAGCGGATCACGCAATCTCGAACTGGTACATTCTTCGGGACGGTCGAGATTCTCGCCCCTTCGACGCCACTCAGAACGGCTTGGTTAAGCGGAAAAAAGCGGCTGAAGGGACTCGAACCCTCGACCTTCTGCATGGCAAGCAGACGCTCTAGCCAACTGAGCTACAGCCGCGTGGCGAGCACGAGTATACCGCGGCCGCTGCCCCCGGCCCGCCGCCAGCGAACCTCCGTCAGGCCCGCTCGATCTTCTCGCGCTGCTTGACGTCGAGCTTCTGGATCAGGCGCAGCAGCCGGGCGACGTGGTCCTTCTTCTCGTCCACGATCCGCTGCACGGCTTCCTTCGCGTCCTCGTCGGACAGCGAGAACGTCTGCTCCTCGTAGTGGTTGATCGCAAGCAGCTCGTCGGCCAGGTTTTCGCGCAGCGCCTGCAGGTCGGCGGTGAGTTCGGTCAGTCGCATCGCGCCACTCTACTCGCCCCGCACGGCCAGCACCCGGAGCAGCTCGTCGACACGTGCATCGACCGTCTGCAACGAGCCGGGAGCGTGCGCGATCTCGTCCGTGAGACCGTGCTCGGTGACCACGGCCACGAAGTGTGCGCGAGCCGGGATGTCGCCCCTCGACGAGAGCTTCGCCGCGGCGGCCAGCCCGGCCGCGGCCCCCAGCTCGGCCCACACGCCCTCGCTCTCGCCCAGCAGGATCCGCGCCGTCTCCAGCTCCGCATCGGTCACCCGCACCACCAGGCCCTCCGACTCGACCACCGCCTGCAGCGTCTGCACGGTTCCGGTGACACCGCCCAGCGAGCGTGCGATGCTGCTCACCTCGCCGCTGGGCGTGACCCAATCCTTGCCGCCGGCCAGCGCGCTGGCAACCGCGCCGCCGACCTCGACCGCCACCATCCGCGGCGTCGCGTCCACCACTCCCCAGTCGGCCAGGTCGCGGAATCCGCGCCAGATGCCCTGGATGCCGTCGCCCAGCGCACACGGCACCGCCACCAGATCAGGCACGTTCCAGCTCAGCTGCTCGGCGATCTCGTAGGCGATCGTGCGGTAGCCCTCGATCGCCAGCGGATCGCCTCCGATCGGAGGCGCGCAGCGATTCGAGACGGCACGCCAGCCCAGCGTCCGCTCGGCGTCGGCCAGCAGCGTCCAGCGTGCCTCGACGCCCTCCACGCCGACCGCCCTTCCCCCCACCCACTCGATCGCGTCCAACACCCGGCCGCCCTCCTCGAGCGCGGCATCGACCAGCGCCACCGACCGCAGCCCGGCGCGCGCGGCGTACGCCGCCAGCGAGGCCGACAGCGCCTCGCCGCCCGCCGACGCGACAGTCACGTCGCCCTGCAGGTGCTGCGAGACGGCCAGCGCGGCGAAACGGTCGCGCCACGAGCCGGTCGGGTTGCGCCGCTCGTCCTTGATCAGGAGCCGTCGCAGCCCCATCTCACGGCCCAGCGCCGCGACCGAGATCAGCGGTGTCGAGCCCTCGCCCAGCGAGACGAGCCGGTCTCGAGGCACCGGCAGCTGGGAGGCATAGCGCAGCAGCCCGTCGCCCGACAGCTTGCCGGGCTTGATCGACTGCATCCGCGAGTAGACCGGCGCGACGTTGGACGGCGCGCTCTCGGCCGAACACGAGGGACAGCCGCCCGGCATCTGAACGACAGGGTACCGGCGCCGGCAGCGCAGGCACTCGAGGGCAGTAGCGGAGGCCACCGTGTGAGCATACTGCTTGACGCGGCACCCACTCTGCCTGTCTACTAGAGCAATGATCTACTGCGTAATCCCCAGAGAGCTCGAGGGAGAACTGCTCGAGCGCATGACCGAGTACTACCGCGGCAACACCGAGGTGGAGGTGATCACCGACCGCCGAGACGGCGCGTCGAACGACCGTCGCCTCGGTGAGGGAGCCGTTTCCGACAACCGTCGCGTCACCCGTGACCGCCGCCGGCCGCGCGCCGCCGGCACGTTTCCGCGCATCGACGGACCCGCCTGACCCCGCCCTGGTCGAAGGCCGCCGGTGGTCGCAGGCCTATGAGGCCAGCGCGACGATGCCGTCGCGGTCGGCCTGGGCATTCCACTCGCGGAAGCGGCCGTCCAGCTCTTCCAGCTCCTCGCCGCGATGCTGCAGCGTCACCGTCTGGGCGCCCAGCATGTCGACGCGGTACTGGTACCAGGACAGGTCCCAAGCCACCGT
This sequence comes from Gaiellales bacterium, assembly GCA_033856975.1. GTDB lineage: Bacteria > Actinomycetota > Thermoleophilia > Gaiellales > JAICJC01 > JAICYJ01. Next base: position 2,376 of record JAWVEC010000123.1, on the reverse strand, counting down.
CACGACCACCTCACGGTGGCTGCGGCGTACGACGCTGACGCGGGGATCGCCGAGCGTGCGGGCGATGCCGGATACCGTGCGGGGGTGGGTGCTCTCGTTGAACAGCTCCAGCCCGGCCTCGACGGCGTCGGCAGGATCGTCCGGCAGCAGCTCGGGGTCGAACGGCTCCGGGGCCGTCACCTGTCGGCGACGCGGCTTCAGCAGGCCTCGGAAGCCTCGCTCGCGCCGCTCTCCCAGCTGCACCGGCAGCGCAGGGCTTCCCTCCCGTGTCCAGCCGCGGGCGTCGGCCTGATCGAGGCACAGCTCACACACCAGCGCGTCCTCGAGGCCGACACGGCGGAAGCTGACCAGCCGCTCGCCCAGCAGGACGGTGCGGCCGCAGACCGCACAGCTGGTGTCGGTGTTGGTGTGGCGGATCTCGATCATAAGAGTCGGAGTCACGCCGCGTGTGGCGCGACCGACCCCGAGTCTACCCCAAGCACCACGCGGTTGTCGGTGTTTGCGGGGATTTTTGTAGTGGCTTGCCGCCTTCGGTTGCGGCCGCCCCGGCCAGGGGATAAGCTCCGCGCGCTCGAGCGGGCTTCAGGGGCGGTCCGCGTTCTTCGGGGGGTGACGTGCTGATCGATTGCCAGCGGACGCAGCCTTGGAGGCTCTACCGCCGCCCGGCGGTCGCCTGCCTGCTGGTGCTGCTGGCCGCGCTGGCGGCGTCGTCGACAGCCGCCTCGGCATCGCCGCTGGCCAGCCAGCGCGCACAGGCCGCCCGCGCGATGGCGCAGCTCGACCTGCTGCAGACGCACCGAGACCAGGCGCTGGCCGACGAGCGGGCCGCCGGCGTCCGGCTTGCCTCGGCGCGCGCGCTGGTCGCCGCCAGCCGCGTCCAGGTCGCCGCCACCCGCCGCAGCCTCACCGTTATCCAGGGCATCCTGGCGAAGACGATCGTCTCGTCATACAAGGGCGGCGGCGGCGATGCGATCAGCTACGTGCTGGCGTCGGGCTCGTTCTCTGAACTTCTGTCGCGGGTCGACGTGCTGCACCGCGTGGCGTCCGGCGACGAAGACCTGATCCGGCAGATCCGCCAGACACAGATCCAGCTGGCCGGGCAGCTGAGCGAACGCCGGTCGGCCGCTGCGGCCGCGCTCGAGGCACGCGCCGCCGCCAGCGGCGCCCGTGCCAAGCTCGATCACGCGATCGCCGCCCGAAGCGCCGTGCTGGCACGCGTCAACTCGAGCATCCGTACCCTGCTCGCGGCCGAGCGGCGGCGGCGCAAGCATCTCGGCGGAACGACGAGCGCCGGGAGCAGCGGCGGCACGACCAGCGGAGGCTCGGGCGGCGCCCCGGGTGGTGACCCCTCGGTCTTCTACGGCGAGTGCACCTGGTATGGGCCGGGCTTCGCGGGCAATCCAACGGCCAGCGGTGAGCCGTTCGACCCCGAGGCGCTGACCGCCGCCAGCCCCTGGCTGCCGTTCGACACGGAGCTGCTGGTGACCGACCTGCAGACCGGGCTCAGCGTTCAGGTACGTGTCAACGACCGCGGCCCGTTCGGCCGCGGCGTGCTCGATCTGTCGGCTCACGCCGCCCGCATCGTGCACCTGTCCGGCTGGCAGCGGGTGCGGATCAAGATCCTCCCCAGCGCGGGGCCACAGGCGGCCCTCGTGGTCACGCCCTGACCATCTCGCGATCGCGACGCGCGGCGTCGATCACCGCCTGCGCGGCATGCGCCGGCACCTCCTCGTAGCGCAGCAGCGTCATCGTATAGTCGCCGCGGCCACCGGTCATCGAGGTCAGATCGGGGGCGTATGCCAGCACCTCCGCCATCGGCACCTCGGCGTGCACGATCGTCGCGCCGGGGCCCGGATCCATCCCCAGCACGCGACCACGGCGGCTGGTCATGTCGCCGATCACATCGCCGACGTGCTCCTCGGGCACGGTCACATCGAGCCGCATGATCGGCTCCAGCAGCACCGGGTCGGCCGCCGCCACGGCCTGCTTGAACGCCAGCGAGCCGGCGATCTTGAAGGCCATCTCGGACGAGTCGACGTTGTGGTAGGAGCCGTCCACCAGGCGCACCCGCACGCCCACCACCGGTGCTCCCACCAACTCGCCGCGCTGCATCGCCTCCTGGATGCCCTTGTCAACCGCCGGCCGGTAGCCCTGGGGAATCACGCCGCCGACGATCTTGTCGATGAACTCGTAGCCCTCGCGCTCGTCGATCGGCTCGACCTCGATGTGGCAGTCGCCGAACTGGCCGCGCCCGCCCGTCTGCTTCCTGTGCCGGCCGTGGGCGCGGGCCGGCTTTCGGATCGTCTCCTTGTAGGGGACGCGGGGCGGCTTCAGGTCGACCTCGACGCCGAACCGGCGGTGCATCCGCTCGAGCAC